>CAMTBF010000238.1 GCA_947068385.1 uncultured Lachnospiraceae bacterium | reverse complement strand
AGCTCCGCGAAGCTCTCCTCCGTGGCAGCCCCCGCGCTCCACTCGTCCAGGATGGCCTGTCCGTTCTCCACGTCCGTCACCACCACCCGGATGTCCGTGGAAAGCACCTCGTCCAGATAGCGGCCGGCGAATTCCACCACGTAATACCGGTGCCCGGTGGAGTCCTCGATCACCGTGGAGTCCCCGGCCTTCCTCTCCTCATCGAACAGCCAGTCCTGGAGCAGATAGGTGGCGGCGCTCTTGCGCACGTTCTCCTGCAGCTCGCCGTCTGCCTTCACGGTGGCCACTGCCTTGTCGGCCTTCTCCTTGGCCTGCGCCATGGCCGCCTCTATCTCCGCCTCGGAGGGCTGGTAGGGCTGCTCCTCTTCCGCAGCGCCCTCCTCCCCGGCTTCCTCTTCTCCCTCGGCCTCCTCCACGGGATCCGCCAGCTCCGTAGGCTCCGTGGGCAGCTCCGCGTCCACGGTCGTCATATAGTAGTCCACGGAATCATAGCTGGATCTGTTCTCGTCATAATAGGCCTGAATCTCCTCCATGGAAGGGGTCTGGCGCTCAGCCAGCTCGTCATAGTACCCCGCCACGTACAGGGTCTCCTCCACATAGGGCTTGAGCCTGGATTCCGTGGCATAGGGCCCGTACAGCTCCTTCAGGTAGCTCTTTGCGGTGGCATTGTTCTCGGCAGCGGCCTGCTCCAGGGACTCCCTGTACCTGGCGTAATCCTCGGCGGTGTCGTAGGCGAAGCCCTCCGCCTTCGCCTCCGCCAGCAGGCTCTTGTTCCTGATCATGTTCTCCACGGCCAGCTGCTGGAAATAGTCTCCCCAGGTCAGGGTCTCGGAATACATCTGGGAGGTGAAGTCGCTGGTGGGGTCTATGCCCATCATGTACATGTAATAGGCGTACTGGCTCAGGTAATTGCTCACCGCCACATTGTAGTTGTAGTCGAACTCCACCTTGGAGATGTCCTCCCCGTTCACCTTCACGTAGCTGCCGTGCACCGTGAGGTAGTTGCGGATGGGGAAGGACGCCACCAGGCACAGCAGCGCCGCCACCACCACGATGCCGATGATGTTGTCCCTGCGCCTGTTCTTCTCCGCCTTCTCCTTCTCTTCCTTTCTCCGCTGCATCTTCAGATCATATTTCGTCATCACCTTCTCCGGTGCCTGATCCGTATTCTGCGTCTCTTTCTTGGACATGCCGAATGTCTCCTTTCTTATTCCGGTTCCTCTCTTGATTCCGGATCCTTTCTCATTCCGGTTCCTCTCTCATTCCGGCCCCTGGCCGGTTCCGTATCCCATGGCGGCCTCGCCGCCCACACCGACTTATTTTACCATGATTTCGCGCGTCCGAAAAGCTATTTCACATATTTTTCAAGCTTTTCCACGATATTTTTCATGCAGCCGGCCTCAAAGGGGCTGTCCAGGCCCACTTCCTTGACCATATTGGTGAAGAAATCGCTGGCGGAGAGCCTGCAGAGCTTCAGGTAGCTGGCCCAGGCCCCCTCGAAGTCCGCGTCCATCTTCACCTTGTACTGCAGCGCGCAGCTCTGGGCCAGGCTGTAGTCGATGTAGTACAGGGGCGAGGTGTAGATATGCTGCTGCCTCTGCCAGAAGCCGCCCTTCCCGAAGAAGGGATCGTCGCCGTAGTCCTGGTGGGGCCTGTACTGCCGCTCCAGCTCCAGCCACGCGGCATGCCGCTCCGCCGGGGCCATGTCCGGGTTCTCATAGGCGATGTGCTGGAACTCGTCCACCATGCAGCCGTAGGGGATGAAGGCAGCCGCGTCTTCCAAGTGCATCTCGATATAGTCCTGGGCCCGCTCCCCGAAGAACAGGGGCATCCATTCCTGGGCGAAGAACTCCATGGACATGGAGTGGATCTCCGCGGTCTCCATGGTGATGTCGGAGTGCTCCCTGATGGGGTCCTTGCCGGCAAGCCACCCCTGGAAGGCGTGGCCGCACTCATGGGTGATCACGTCCACGTCCCCGCTGGTGCCGTTGAAATTGGCGAACACGAAGGGGGACTGGTACACCGGCATATAGGTCATGTAGCCCCCGGCCCGCTTGTTCTTGCGCCCGAATACGTCGAACAGCTCATTTTCCATCATGAAGCCGTAGAATTCTTTCGTCTCCGGGGAGAGCTCGCTGTACATCCTCCGCCCTGCCTCCAGGATCTCCTGGGGCGTGCCTGTGGGCGCGGGATTGCCCTCCTTGAAGTAGACCGCCGTGTCGATGCAGCTGAGCTTCTCCAGTCCCAGGCGCTGCCTCCTGCGGTCGTGGAGCTTCTCCGCGAAGGGCACGAAGTCCTCCTTCACCTGCTTCCGGAAGCTCTCCACCTCCTCCCGCCCGTAGCAGTTGCGGCACATGCGGTAGTACCCCAGCTCCAGGTAGTTGTCGTACCCAAGCGCTTTCGCCTGGGCGGTGCGGTTCTTCACCAGCTTGTCGTAGATTTCGTCCAGGGTCTGGGCGTTGGCGGCGAAGAATCCGCTCTGGGCCTTCCAGGCGGCGGCGCGCACGCTCCTGTCCCGGTGCACGGTGTAGGGGCGCAGCAGGGACAGGTTCAGTTCCTGCCCGTCAAAGGGAATCTTTGCCCCCGCTATGAGCTTGCTGTACTCGGTGGTGAGGCTGTTCTCCTCCTGCATCAGGGGGATCAGCCTCTCGTCCATGGCCTTCTGGGCGATCTCCATGTTCTTGAAGGCCACGGGGCCGATCTTCTCCACCAGCTTGTCCCGGTAGGGGGAAGCATAGAGCTTCTTCTCATATTCCAGGGCCAGGTTGTGGTAGACGGGGGATTTCTCGTTGTAGTAGTCATGCTCCGCGCTGTAGAATTCGTCCGTGGTGTCCGCGTCGTAGCGGATGTGGGCGATGGTCATCTGGGTGCCCACCCTGTCCGTGAGGGCGTAGTACCTCTGATGCACCGCGAACTGCTCCTCGCCGTCCTTCGCGCTGTCGAAGGCCTCCATCAGGGCCCTCATCTCCTTCTCCACCTGGTCGAAGTCCACGCGCTCATATGGCATATCCTTGAATTTCATCCTGTTTCCTCTCTCTTTCCTGTTATTTTCCGCTTCTCCTAATGGATCTCCGGAGCCGCTTTCCGTCATCGTTCCCATTATAGCAGATTCCACGGCTTTTTCAAGCTATTTGCGCAGCTGCGGGCTTCCATTCAATATTGTGAAATTTGTCTTTATTTTCCATAAAAAAATTATGTAAGCTGCATCTTGCGGTTTGCATATGCCGGTGATAGAATGAAGATAACTTTTTTTACATATTTTCATAAACAATTCGGAGGGAAAAAACATGTTTGAAGAGTTGAAGAAACGGACATTGAAGGGCACTCTCGCCTGGTCCATCATCCTGATCCTGGCAGGCGTGGTGCTGGCAGGCTGGAACGCGGTGAGCGCGCTCCAGGTCGTCACGGGCTATGTGGACTTCTCCACCCTGGAGCCGGGCAAGATCAACAACCAGGTCGTAAAGATAGACCTGGCCTACAACTTCGCCTGCTATCTGGAAGAGTACTCCAAGAACACGAAGACCAATGCCACCACTACCACCCATTATTATTACGTCATCCTGACCAGGGACGGCGAGGAGCTGGACGACCGCTTCATGTCCATCAAGGTTCCCGCCAAATTCGGTGCCGAGCTGGACGACATGGCCATGGCCACCGCGGAGGGCGGCACCACCACGCCCATGACCTTCTACGGCAAGATCAAGAAGCTGGACAGCGAGGAGATGTACTATTTCAAGGATTACCTCAAGGAGTTCGGCTGGACGGACGAGGATATCGAGGCTGAGACCCTTCCCTATTACATCGACTACATGTGGCAGCCTGCCACCCTAATCTATGTAGTGCTGTTCGCTGCAGGCGTCGTCCTCCTGGTCTACGGCATCGTCCGGATTGCCAGCGCGGCCAGCGGCGGGGCGCTGAAGAAGCTCCACAAGGACATCGCGGACGCGGGCTTCACGGAGCCCTCCATCGAGTCCGATTTCAGGAGCGCCAAGTTCTTCGACAAGAAGGGGACGCTCCGGGTAGGCAGACTGATGACCTACTATACGGCAGGCTCCGTCCCCAGGGCGATCCCCAACAACAAGATGATGTGGGCTTACCAGAACACGGTGACCCACCGCACCAACGGCGTCAAGACCGGCACCACCTACAACGTGATGGTGTACGGCGAGACCGCCCCCAAGGGGCTTACCTTCGCCGTGGCCAACGAGGCCGTGGCCCAGGATATGCTGAACCATTTCAACGCCACGCTGCCCTGGGTGGTGGTGGGCTATTCCGACGAGCTGAAGAAGCTTTATAACAAGGACCGCGCCCAGTTCCTGCAGCTGCGCTACAATACCTGCGAGCACACGGCAGTGGATCCCGCCCAGGCAGGCTCCTCTGTGGACGGGCAGGAGTAAGGTTCTGTACGGTCTGTCATCCATGTACGCAAAAACTCCGGGAGGTTCGCCTGCGGGCGGATTCCCCGGAGTTTCTCATTGGCCGGGGTCAGACCACTATCTCCATCATGCTCTTATCCCCACATGCGATTTCCCTGATTCCCGGCTTTTTCTTCTTGTTTTTGATACCCTTACCTCACATTATCTGGTGTCACGACAAATGTAGCGATTTTGTCAGAAGTCCCGATCCATTCCTTGTAAGAAACCTCCAGTTCGCTCCAGCTTGGGCTGACTTCATATTTTAGACATCCTTTCATCTTCTTCCCTGCAGCGACATCCCCTGCCAGTCTTCCATATCCCTCTGGCTCATTCAATGTTATGACAGAGTCTGTACTGTATCCATCCAAGTAGGATTCCAGGAAGAGGTAGTTGAAATAATCGTCCTTGTTTGAAACATTTTCTACCTCAAAGAACAGAACAAGATATTTCTTCCCCTCCGCCGGGACATCATTATAATATTTCCCGCTTATCTCATCATACATTTTTGCAGATTCCAACTTGATTTTCCAATCGTCTCCTGAAATTGTATTTCCAACAGAATACTGCTTAGGAGAATTGTTATTGCCCGCTACCTTTGGCCTGTTCGGTGTATCGCTCCCTCCGAAAAAAGCCGCCATGCCGATTATCCAAAGTCCTGAAAATACCAATGCAAGAACAGAGCAGACCTTCTTCCTGTGCTTATTGATGCACAAGTCCACAATGCCAAGCACAAGCCCGACCACGGAAAAGCACCCTAACAAAGAAAACACCAATGCCGTGATGCTCAAGCCGGACGGCCCGTCCTTTATGGGAGCCGCCTGGAGGCTCCTTTGAGCTGTCGGTGTCCCTCCGCTATTCTGCCTTGTCTGCGCTGTCGCCTGTGTTTGCCTCGGCTGTGCTCCCTGTCCCCTCCCTTGCTGTTGCCGCAATCTTTCCAGTCTCTCCATCCTTGCTGATTCCGAGTTGTCGATTCCATCACTGACCAAATCGATTTTACATATCGGGCACTTTGTACGGCTGTTCTCAAACTCCCTCCCGCACTTTGGGCATACTTTAGCCATATTGTTCTCCTCACTTTCGTGTTTTTTGTCTTACTCCTGTGCTCCGCTGGTGCGCAGCAGCTCCATCCCCTGCTCCTTCAGCATGGCGTTCACGTCCAGGATATTGCCGGCGTGTCGATTGAAAGCTATCATCAGGACGGCATCCCGCGGGATTCGGGCGTACAGCGGCGACATGCCATAGAGCATCAGGGCATGCTGGGTCTCCTCCAGCGTCAGCTCCGCGGCGTAGCAGATGCGCAGTATCACGTCCCTCTGGCGGGTGCGCTTCTCCCCGGAGAGTAGCTTGTAGCCATAGCGCTCCGGGATATCGGCCTGGATGAAGATGTCCTGCTGGCGCAGGTTCTTCTCCCGAATCAGTTCCTTTATGTAGACGCAGAAGGGCCTGTCCTCCCGCAGGAGACTTTCTTCGTTCTCCTTCAGGTATTTCCCGGCTTCGAACGTGTAGGCGTTCTTTAGGATATCTTCCAGTTTCTCGGTTGATTTGTTATTCATCTTGTGTTTCTCCTGATAGCAGTATGTTTTATGCTTTTTCCAACCCTTTGGTATCTTTGGCTTGCGCTCCTCCCTGTGACAGATTATAATAAATCCAACAGCTTCTGCCAAGGAGGATTCCCATGACGCTCGCAGATTCCCTTGGGGTCTGTTACCCATCCGCTAATATCCGTAGACCGGTTAAATGCCA
>CAMTBF010000237.1 GCA_947068385.1 uncultured Lachnospiraceae bacterium | reverse complement strand
GACATCGATGATTTCCAGGAGCAGAACGAAAGCATCGGAATCCTGAACATCCATTATCGGCTGAGGCTGAAGTTCGGTGCCGCCTATCGGCTGTCCATTACCACGAAAGAAGGACAGGGCATGCGCACGTGGCTCCTGATTCCACGCATATGAGAGGTATCTTCATGAAATTATTGATAGCAGACGACGAGACGCTGATTCGGGAAGCCATTCTCGCCCGGCTGAAAAAAGGGAACTATGCCTTCGATGAAATCTTCCAAGCCGCGGACGGCCTGGAGGCATGGGACATCGCCCAGAGGGAGCGCCCGGAGATCATCATCACTGACGTGCAGATGGACGGCATGACAGGGCTCAGCCTGATCCAGAGCTGCCAAAACGCCCATATCCCTGCCTCCATCATCGTAATCAGCGGCTATGCGGAGTTCGAATATGTACAGGATGCCATGTACCATGATGCCTGCTGCTATCTCCTTAAGCCGATTACGCAGGAATCCCTGTTCGATGCCCTGGAGAAGGCCCTGGAGAAGCAGGCCGTGCACGCCCGGCTGTCCCGGCTGCAGAAGGATGCTGCGCCTCTGTCTTCTGACGCCCTGCTTCCAAAGCACGGCGCTCCCCAGGAGCCGGAGCCTCCCCTGTCCGTGACGGAGCAGGCCCGGAGATATCTCGCGGAGCATTACAGAGAGCCGGTCTCCATCGAGACCCTTGCGGAATATCTCCATCTGAACCCCCGGTATTTCTCCACCCTGTTCAAAAAGAAGGAAGGGCTCTCCCCCCTGGACTACCTCACCAGGATACGCATGGAAGCCGCCAAAGACCTGCTGCGGGATACGGACATCCCCGCCTCGGAGGTCTCTTACCTTGTGGGGTACGAGGATCCCCGGTATTTCTATAAGGTGTTCAAGAAATATACAGGGCAGACTCCCACCAACTTCCGCAGCTGAAGCCAGGCCGCCGCGCAGGCAGCCTCTTTCGCCGCCGTCATCCCGAGCACAGGAAGCGCCGCCAGATCTGCTCGGCGCACCATCTGAGGTCGATGGCCTCCACCGCGTCCTCGGTGACGATGCTCTCCCGTCTGTACAGGATGCCGTCCACGGAGTATTCCACGCTTCCGACCACGGTGCCCGGCTTCACAGGGGCCGTCAGGGAGTCCTTCACGCTGTACCTTACCCGGATCTCCTCGTCCGGGCGCAGGAGCAGCCCGTCCAGGCCCCTGCCGCCCTCCTCCGCCATCGCTTCGCCATCGCCCTGGCCGGGGCCGCCATTCTGTCCCTCTGTCCCTCCGGAAATTACTACATCTGTATAGGCAACTGCGTTCAGCACCTCCGTCTGGCCATTCCGCACGGGGATGGGCTTCAGCCTGCTCTCGTCAAAGGCGATGCCCTCCTGGCCAAAGCTCCTGTAGAAATAATTGTCGATGCCGTACTGCATGAGCTTGCGGGTGTCCGTCCATTTATAGCCCTTGTTGTTGGGCCAGCCGCAGGCCAGCAGCGCCACCACGAATGTCCTGCCGTCCCGCTCCAGCGCGCCCACGTAACAGTACCCGGCCTTGTTGGTGAACCCGGTCTTCCCGGTGAGGGCCCCGTCCATCATGGTGAGGAAGGCATTGTGGTTGGTGCAGGAGAAGCTGCGCCCATTGGCGGAAAAGCCGTAGCTCGGGGCCCTTGTGATGTCCAGGAACTCCTGGCTCTTGGGCGACTGCCGGATGCAGTATGCCAGAATCCTGGCCAGCTCCCTGGCCGTGGTGCAGTGCTCCTTCTGCACCGTGCTGCCGTCCGCAAGCCTAAGCGTCTCGGTGGCGTCCAGGCCGTTGGGCGTGATGAACCAGGTGTCCTCACAGCCCAGCTCCGCCGCCTTCCGGTTCATCAGGGCCGCGAAGGCCGCCACGGCCGCCTTGCTCTCCTCCGCCGTATATTCAGAGGTGTCCTTATCCCGGAGCTGCTCCGGCAGATGCCGCTTGCCTATGTATTCGGCCAGGGCCACCGCCGTGTCGTTATGGGATTCCAGCATCAGGGAGTGCAGCAGGTCGCGGACGGTGTACTGCTCCCCCTTTTGTATGTACAGCTTGACCTTGGGCATGCTGGCGGCATAGGCGGACACGGTGAGGGTCTCGTCGGGGGAGGCGTTCTCCAGGACCAGGATGCAGGTCATGATCTTCGTGGTGCTGGCCATGGCCATGACGGCTTCCTCGTTCTTGCCGTATAGCACCCGCCCGGAATCGGCGTCCATCAGGACCGCGGCGGTGGCGTACAGCTCCCCGGGGGCGCCCTCCGCCGCGTCCGCCCGAAGGCCTGCGTCCGAGAGCAGCAGGCAGCAGGCGCAGAAAAAGCCTCCTATTATTTTCTTCATCCGCATTTTCATGGTCTTACTTCCAATGGGATTTTTAATAATATATGAGGCTTTGTTTCCGTTTTATGTTCGGGGGCATGTCCCAATCTCAGACATCCAGCTGGAGCTGCACCTCGGCCTCGGCCTGCTGCTTGAACTCCTCTATCTGGACAGGGTTCAGCTCCGGCAGCTCCTCCAGCTTCCCTACGCCAAAGCAGCGCAGGAACTGCTCCGTGGTGCCGAAGAGCAGGGGCCTGCCCGGCGCGTCCAGCCTCCCCAGCTCCGTGATCAGGTCGTATTCCAGCAGCTTGTTGATGGCATGGTCGCAGTTGACGCCCCTGACCCGCTCTATCTCCGCCCTGGTCACGGGCTGCTTGTAGGCGATGATGGAGAGGGTCTCCAGCACCGTGTCGGTGAGACTCATCTTCTTCGGCACCTTGGCGATCTTCACCAGATATTCGTACATGTCCTCCTTGGTGCACAGCTGGACGGAATCCTCGAACCGCACCAGCGTGATGCCCCTGTCCTCCCTGGCATAACGCTCCTCCATGCCTTTCAGGATCTCCTTCAGCGTCTTCACGTCCTCTTCTATCACATCGGCCAGGCGGCTGATCTCCACGGATTCCCCCATGGTGAACAGCACCGCCTCGATGACCGCTTCTGCCCTTGTCCTTTTCATTCCAAACCCTTTCCCTCCCAGGCCCTTCCCGCCTCCACGGCCTGCCTATGCCGAAGCAGGCAGCCATGTAATCATGATGTCGTCGAAGATATGCTCCTGGCTGATGGTGATGCGCCCTGTCTTCATCAGCTCCAGGACGATCAGGAAGGTGACGATGATCTCCATCTTGCTGGCCTGCTTCTCCAGGAGCCTCCGGAAGCTGAACTGCCTGTGCTCCCGGGAGTAGGCCTCCACATAGAGGAGCTTCACGTCCATGTCGATCTCTTCCTTTTCGATGTTGCCGTAGCGGCTCCGGATGGGGTCTATCTTGTCCTCCTGGCGGCGGATGATCGTCTTGAAGATTTCGTGCAGGCGGTTCAGCGTCATATCGCCGATGAGCTGGCCGTAGTCCAGCGGGGGCTTGTACAATGCCACCTCCGGCGGGAGCTTCTGCTCCCGGTAGAGGTTCTTGGCCGCGTCCACCTGGCGGTCCCGCAGCTCCAGGGACATGTATTTATATAGCTTGTACTCCAAAAGCTTCTGCACCAGCTCGGCCCTGGGGTCCTCCTCCTCGCCGGTCTCGTCCACCTCCTTGGGGAGCAGCATCCTGCACTTGATGTCGATTAGGGTAGCCGCCATCACCAGGAACTCGCTCATCACGTTCATGTCGTCCGTCTCCATCTGCTTGATGTAGTCCAGATACTGAGCCGTGATCTCCACGATGGGGATGTCATAGATGTCGATCTTATTCTTTTCGATCAGATGAAGCAGAAGGTCCAGGGGGCCTTCGAAGTTTTCCAGCTTTATCGGTATCGCCATTGTCTCCTCGCTTGGGGGCATTATTTGGAACGCATTTCCACTGGCCCGGAGTACTATTTTACCTCTTTTGCCCCGGCTTTTCAAGAAAGAACGTCTGTTTCCCCGGGCCGGAAGTCCAGCACCCACAGTTCCCCCGGATTGAAGGCGCGCACGGGGATGGTGTGGCTTCCCAGGCCCCTGCCCAGCACCATCACAGCCTCCCCCTCACGGAAGACGCCTCCGTCGTATTTCGGGAAGAAGTGCCAGGCGGGGGACAGCACGCCCTTTCCCCAGAACGGCACCCGCGCCACGCCTCCGTGCACATGCCCGGACAGCGTCAGGTCCGCGCCCCAGGCGGCGTACCGGGGGAAGTAGTCCGGATTGTGGGCCAGCAGCACCGTGTACGCGTCCCCGGGGGCCTGTCCCAAAATGCGGGGGAGATAGTCGGGCGGCATCTGCTTCATCCGGAAGCGTTTGTAATACTCCATGTCGATTTCGGCGCCATAGACGGCCAGCCCGTATTCCGGCAGGTCCACATGGCTGTTCCGCATAGGCTCTACGCCTATCCTTTTCAGGGCCTTCCTGTACTGCTTTTCCATCTTTCCGTAATGCCCGGGGGACAGCCGCAGGCGCTGCTCATGGTTCCCGTTGGCATAGTAGACGGGGTATTCCCGGGCCAGATTCCCCAGAAGCTCCAGCGCAGGCTCCAGGGGGGCCTTGGTGTTGGCGGTGATCAGATCCCCCGCTATGAGGATGAAATCGGGCTTCTGGCTGCGGATGGCCGCCAGGAGCCGTTCATTCCCCTTTCCGTAACACTTATTGTGCAGGTCCGTCAGAAGGACCGCCCTGCAGTCCCGCCTGATCCGCGGGTCCGTCACCACATGGTTCCTGACCACGAAGCGGTTCGTATCATAAAGCATCACCCAGAACAGCGCCATTGCCGCTGTCACGATGATAGTGAACAAGATATCTGTCATGAAGCCCCTTTCCTGAATCCGCCGGAGGGACGGGGGCCGCTTGCCCCCTATTCGTCCCTCCGGCCTTTGTTTCCTGGCAGTCCAGAGTATAGTATAGCATAAAATCACAAAAGGAAAAAGCCAAATATTTTTTTGAGATAGTCCGGATAGCCGGCCTTTTCCACATCCTCCGTAAACAGGACGGGAGCGCTGCCGATCTCCGTGCCGTTCAGCAGATACCGCGCCCTGCCGGCCTCCGTCCCCTTCTCCACGGGGGCCTGCACCGCGTCAGGCAGCTCCAGGACCTTCTCCACCGCCCCCAGGTCGTTGCCCGCCGTGTCCAGGTAGCGGAATTCCCCCTGATAAGCGATGCCCGCCTGCTCCGATACCCCGCCCTCCACGGGCAGAGGGGCCAGCGGCTCCTGGTTTTCGTCTATGTACAGGTTGCACACGCCAAAGCCGTAGGTGAGGAGGGTCTGTGCGTCCCCGAAGCGCGTCTTGTAATCCGGCGCGCCCATGACCACCGCGATCAGGTCGATGCCGTCCTTGGACGCCGTGGCGGAAAAGCAGTATTTCGCCTTTGACGTAGAACCCGTCTTCAGCCCGGTGGTCCACTGGTACTGCTTCAGCAGCTTGTTGGTGCTGCTCAGGGTGAAGCTCGACGTGCCCTGCCTGGTCTCGTGGGTGATGTCCTCCATCCAGATGGTGGTATAGTGGAAGATGTCCGGATATTTGGTGGTCAGCTCCCGGGACATGATCGCCACGTCCTTTGCGGAGGTGTAATGGCTGTCTGAGTCGCTCAGGCCGCAGCAGTCCTCGAAATGCGTATCCACCATGCCAAGCTCCGCGGCCTTCTCGTTCATCAGGGCCACGAATGCCTCCTCGCTGCCCGCTATGTGCTCCGCCACGGCCACGCTGGCGTCATTGCCGGAGGAGATCGCGATGCATTTGATCATGGTGTCCAGGGTCTGGGTCTCCCCCTCCGCCAGGTACACCTGGGAGCCGCCCATGGAACTGGCATGCTCGCTGGTGATCACCTGATCCGTCAGGCTTATCCTGCCGCTGTCGATGGCCTCGAAGGTCAGCAGGAGCGTCATGATCTTCGTGATGCTGGCGGGGCTCCTGCGCTCCGTGGAGTTCAGCTCGTAGATCACCTCTCCGGTGGAGCTCTCTATCAGGATCGCAGAGGGGGAGGAGATCGCCACCTCGGCCCTTGCGGGCAGCGCCGCCGAAAGGAAGAGCATGAGCGACAGGAAGGCTGCCACGAAAGACTTCTTTCTCAACATAAAAATGCCACACTCCATATTCCATATCTTTGTCACTAGAATATGATAATGCAGCCGGATATATGCCTCTCCTGAATACGAAATCCCCAGCCTTTGGAGGGCTGGGGACAAGCTGGTTAATTATATTTGCGCTTTCTGGCAGCTTCAGACTT
>CAMTBF010000236.1 GCA_947068385.1 uncultured Lachnospiraceae bacterium | reverse complement strand
TCAATTTTTTATGATTCCCCCAAACAGGCTGCAATTCTTCCATCTCTTTCCGTCTCGTCGTTCTTGTCCAGAGCGATGCCGGTCACATAGCCCTCTGCCATCTCCAGATAACGGGGACCCTTCTTCAAAGTACCGTACATGGTACCGACCTGGCTCCTCAGTCCCTTGCCCAGATCCTCAAGGCCCGCGCCGATGGGAAGTCCTTCCTCGGAGAACGCGCTCTGGGTACGTCCGTAGACGATCTGCAGGAACAGCTCTCTCATGGCGGTGTTGATGGCATCGCACACAAGGTCGGTGTTCAGCGCTTCCATGACAGTCAGGCCGGGAAGAATCTCAGATGCCATGGCTGCAGAATGGGTCATGCCGGAGCAGCCGATGGTCTCCACCAGAGCCTCCTGGATGATGCCTTCCTTCACATTCAGGGTCAGCTTGCAGGCGCCCTGCTGGGGAGCGCACCAGCCGACGCCGTGGGTCAGACCGGAAATGTCTTCCACCTTCTTCGCCTGCACCCACTTCGCTTCTTCGGGGATAGGCGCACAGCCATGGTGCACACCCTGAGCGACTGTGCACATTTCTTCAACTTCCTTTGAATAAATCATGTGAAATCTCCTTTCGATTATGTAAAGTTATTATTCATCACCTTTTCCTATTTTCTCATACTTACGGGAAAAAATCTAGTATTTTTTGTAAAAAAACATCATTCCCTTTTGTCGGCGATCTCCGTGGCCTTTTTATAGATGCTTCCGGCAGGTATCACGCCTCTGACCATGGAGGTGGGGTAGATATTGGTGTTCCTGCCGACGACTGTTCCGGGGTTCAGGACGCTGTTGCAGCCCACCTCCACGTTGTCGCCAAGCATGGCCCCCATCTTCTTCAGGCCTGTCTCGATGGAGATGCCCTCTCCCTTTACCACCACCAGGGTCTTGTCGCTCTTCACGTTGGAGGTGATGGAGCCGGCCCCCATGTGGGCTTTGAAGCCCAGGATGCTATCGCCTACATAGTTGTAGTGGGGCACCTGCACCTTGTTGAAGAGAATCACGTTCTTCAGCTCTGTGGAATTGCCTACCACAGCGCCTTTTCCCACGATGGCGTTGCCCCGCACGAAAGCACAGTGGCGGATTTCCGCGTCCTCGTCCACGATCAGCGGCCCGTTCAGGCAGGCCGTAGGGGCCACCTTCGCGCTCTTCGCCACCCAGATGTGCTCCCCCCGCTCCTCATACACATCCGCTGGGAGGCTCTGCCCCAAACGGATGATGAACTCATGTATCTTCGGAAGCACCTCCCAGGGATACGTGGCCGTCTCCAGCAGTTCGGCCGCAATCGTCTCCTTTAAATCATACAATTCTGAAACCGTAATCCTATTTTCCATTTTCCAAAATCCTCCCGTGACTAAATATCCGTTTCCGCTTACTTCGTCCTGTAATTCGCGGCGGCAGCCTGGAACTGGGTGAACAATGCCCCCTGGTTGCGCAGCTGCTTGACGTACTCCGTCCTGCGGCCTACGAAGCCGTTGAGCTTGTCCATGTATTCCTTGGAGGTGATGTCCCCGTCGGCCACCAAGGTCAGCCCCTTCTCCCAGCTGGCCGTCAGGGAGGGATCTAGCAGCGCCTTGATGGAGCTTCCCACCACATCGTATATCATCTCGCCCATGAGGGTGGGCGTCAGCACCTGTGTCTTCTTGTTCAGGGCCAGGTATTCGATGTTCACCAGCTTCTTCAGGATTTCCGCCCTGGTGGCGCTGGTGCCGATACCGCTGCCCTTGATCTGGGCACGCAGCTCCTCGTCCTCGATGAACTGTCCGGCGTTCTCCATGGTGAGGATGATGCTGCCGGAGGTGTAGCGCTTGGGCGGCGAGGTCTCGCCCTCCTTGACCTCATAGGAGTCCACGGCCAGCTTGTCTCCCTTCTTTAGGGCGTTCAGAAGCTTTATGAAGTCCTCGTCGCCTTTCAGCTCTGTCTCGCCGCTTTCGGCATTTCCGCCGCCTTTCCCGGAATCCGTTTCGGTTCCCTTCCCGGCGCTGCGTCCATCCGCTGTCTTTTGGGCATTGACGCTTGCGCCCGTTTCTGCTTCTGCCGCGCCCGTCTCCCTGTCAGCGGCAGCCGCCGTCCCTCCGCTGTCCCTCTTGCCCGCCACCTTCAGATACCCCTCCTCCATCAGCACCTTGAAGCTGGCGAAGAACCGCTCTTCCTTCACCCGGATGCAGAGGGCGAACTTCTGATATACGGCAGGCGGATAGAAGATGCTCAAAAATCTGCGTACAATCACTTCGTAGACCTTTGCGGAAAGGGGCGGCAGGCTGTTTAAATTGTTCAGCCCCTGGCCTGTGGGTATGATGGCATAGTGGTCGGTAATCTGCTTGTCGTTCACATACCTGGTCTTGGCGATCCCCTTGTAGCTTCCGTTGTTCAGGATCTCCGCGGCGAATGCGGCTCCCGGGCCAAAGCCCCGCAGGCCGCCTATATTCTTATGTATCTCCTTCGCCACCGCAGTGGACAGGACTCTCGCGTCCGTCCTGGGATAGGTGACCATCTTCTTCTCGTACAGCTCCTGCACAATCCGCAGGGTCTCGTCCGGACTAATCTTGAAGAACTTCGAACAATCGTTCTGCAGCTCTGCCAAGTTGTAGAGCAGAGGCGGGTTCTTGTTCTCCTTCTTCCGGCTGACGCTCTCCAGCAGGATATCGCCCACAGGCTCCTCCTCAAGATGGGCGATTAGGGCCTTCGCGTCCTCCTCCTTCTTGAAGCCGTTTTCCTTGTAGAGCTTCGGGGAGGCGTACCAGGCGGAGGGCGGAGGCTGTGTGCCCTCGCCTCCTACAGCCCGCCATTCGCCCTGGAAGCCCTTGTCCTGTATCCTGAAGTTCCCCAGCACACGGTAGAAAGGCGTCTTGACGAAGTTGCGGATCTCCCGCTCCCTGTTCACCACGATGCCCAGCACGCAGGTCATGACACGGCCCACCGAAATCACCGCTTTGTCGCGTTTCAGGTAATCTTTTACCGCATTTCCGTATTTCAGGGTCAGGGCACGGGAGAAGTTGATGCCCATAAGGTAGTCCTCCTTGGCCCGCAGGTACGCGGCGGCGCTAAGGTTGTCGTACTCCTTTAGGTCCTTTGCCTCCCGGATGCCCCGCAGGATCTCCTCCTCCGTCTGGGAGTCGATCCAGACCCTCTTGCGCTCCTTGCCCCTGACGCCGGACATCTGCTCCACCAGCCGATAGATGTACTCCCCCTCCCGCCCGGAGTCCGTGCACACGTAGATCGTGGTCACGTCAGAGCGCTTCATCAGGGAGCTCACAATAGTATATTGCTTTTTGGAGCTTTCGATGACCTCATATTTATATTCCTCCGGAAGGAAGGGGATGGTGTCGAAGCTCCATCTCTTCAACTTCTCGTCGTAGGCATCCGGATAGCTCATGGTTACCAGATGGCCCACGCACCATGTGATGATGGTGTCCGCCGATTCCAGATAGCCGTCCCTGGAGGTGGTATTCACTTTCAGCGCATTGGCGAATTCCCTGGCCACGCTGGGCTTCTCCGCTATAAATAAACTCTTTCCCACTCTGTCTTCCTTACTTCTTCTCAATATATCCGTGGGCCTTCAGAAGCTCCGCGCAGAGCACCGCGCCGCCCGCCGCGCCCCTGACGGTGTTGTGTGACAGGCCGACGAATTTGTAATCATAGACCGTATCCTCGCGCAGCCTTCCCACGCTGATGCCCATGCCGTTCTCAAAGTCCACGTCCAGGGTCACCTGAGGCCTGTTGTCCTCCTCCAGGTACTGGATGAACTGCTTCGGGGCGCTGGGCAGCTGCAGCCTCTGGGGCTCTCCGCTGAATTCCCGAAGCTTCTGAACCAACTGCTCCTTCGTGGGCTTCTTCGCGAACTTCACGAAGACCGCCGCCGTATGGCCGTTGAGCACCGGAACGCGGATGCACTGGCAGGTGATGACAGGGCCGTCGGCAGGGGCGATTGCGCCGTCCACCACCTTGCCCCAGATGCGCAGGGGCTCCTTCTCGCTCTTCTCCTCCTCGCCGCCAATGTAGGGGATCACATTGCCCACCATCTCCGGCCAGTCCTGGAAGGTCTTGCCCGCGCCGGAGATTGCCTGATAGGTGGTGGCCACTACCTCCACCGGCTGGAACTCCTTCCAGGCGGTGAGCACGGGGGCGTAGCTCTGGATGGAACAGTTAGGCTTTACGGCCACGAAGCCGCGCTTTGTGCCCAGGCGCTTCCTCTGGGCCTCAATCACTTCCATATGCTCAGGATTGATCTCCGGCACCATCATGGGCACGTCGGGGGTCCATCTGTGGGCGCTGTTGTTGGAGACTACGGGAGTCTCTGTCTTCGCGTAGTCCTCCTCTATCTTCCTGATCTCGTCCTTGGACATGTCCACGGCGCTGAACACGAAATCCACCTGGGAGGCTACGGCCTCCACCTCGTTGACGTTCATCACCACCAGCTTCTTCACGGCTTCCGGCATAGGCGTATCCATCTTCCATCTGCCCTCCACCGCCTCCTCATAGGTCTTGCCCGCGGAGCGGGGGCTTGCCGCTATGGTGGTCACTTCGAACCAGGGGTGGTTCTCCAGCAGGGCGATGAACCGCTGCCCCACCATGCCTGTGCCGCCTAAGATGCCTACCTTCAACTTTTCACTCATTATCTTCTCCTCCTCTATTTTTCAGAAATGTTTTCTTGTGTATTCAGCTCTGCCAGCGATTTCTCTGCGAGATAGCTCTTCTGTCTTTCTATGACTGCCTTCATGGCCTCCGGCCCCGGCCCGCCGATGGTCAGGCGCTTTTCCACGCAGGTCTTAAGGGAAATTGCGTCATAGATGTCGGCCTCGAACTTATCGCTGATCCTCTGCAGCTCCTCCAGGGACAATCTGTCGATGGAGCTTCCCTTATCCACGCAGTACAGCACCAGCCTGCCGATGATGCCATGGGCATCCCGGAAGGGCACGCCCTTCCCCACCAGATAGTCCGCGGCGTCCGTGGCGTTGGTGAAGCCGTTCATGGCGCTCTCCGCCATGCGCTCCTTCCGGAACCTCATAGTGCGCAGCATGCCGGTGAACAAGGCCAGGCAGCTCTCCACCGTGTCCATGGCGTCGAAGGTCAGCTCCTTGTCCTCCTGCATGTCCTTGTTGTAGGCCAGCGGGATGCCCTTCATGGTGGTCAGCAGGGACATCAGCGCCCCGTAGACCCGCCCCGTCTTGCCCCGCACCAGCTCCGCGATGTCGGGGTTCTTCTTCTGGGGCATGATGCTGCTGCCGGTGGAATAGGCGTCGTCTATCTCCACGAACTGGTATTCGTTGGAATTCCAGATGATGATCTCCTCGCTGAAGCGGCTCAAATGCATCATCACCGTGGACAGGGCCGCCAGGAATTCTATCAGGTAATCCCTGTCGGACACGGAGTCCATGCTGTTCAGGGTGGGCCCGGCAAATCCCAGCAGGGAGGCCGTGTAATCCCTGTCCAGCGGATATGTAGTGCCCGCCAGGGCCCCTGCCCCTAAGGGACAATAGTTCATCCTCTCATAGATGTCCGCCATGCGCTGCCTGTCCCGCCGGAACATTTCAAAGTATGCGCCGTAGTGGTGGGCCAGCGTGGTGGGCTGCGCCTTCTGGAGATGGGTGAAGCCCGGCATGTAGGTTCCGGTATTTTCCTCCATCACGGCCAGGATCACGGCCAGGAGGTCTTTCAGCAGTCCGTCCACCTCCGCCACATGCTTCCTGGTGTAGAGCCGCATGTCCAGCGCCACCTGATCGTTGCGGCTCCTGCCGGTATGCAGCTTCTTGCCTGTGTCGCCGATGCGGCGGATCAGCTCCGCCTCCGCAAAGCTGTGGATGTCCTCGCAGCCTTCATCGATTTCAATCGTCCCGGCGTCCACATCCTGCCGGATTCCCGTCAGCCCCTCCAGGATCTCGTCCCGCTCCCCCTCCGTCAGTATCCCCTGCTTCGCCAGCATGGCCACATGGGCCATGCTGCCCTCGATGTCCTCATGGAAAAGCCGCCTGTCAAAGCCTATGGACGCGTTGAAGTCGTAGACCAGCCTGTCTGTCTCCTTTGTAAAGCGTCCGCCCCATAATTGTGCCATATCTTCCTCCCGCTTTTGTCTTCCTGTAATGAAGCTCTCCCTGTATGTCGTTTTGGAGTGGAGAAATACGGGAAATGGTGGTAAAATATGTAGCGTAAG
>CAMTBF010000235.1 GCA_947068385.1 uncultured Lachnospiraceae bacterium | reverse complement strand
GTAGATCTGGATGTTCGTGGCGTACCAGATATCCTCATGCCCGCCTATATAGGCAGCGAACTTTTCTATGACATCCCAGTTGTCATTGACCTCGAACTCATAGCTGTGGCCCCACAGGTAGAACATCCAGGAGCTCCGTTCGGGCGTCTCCTCCACGAACTTCTTCGCAAGGCCCATCAGCTCTGGATCGTTGTGATGGCAGGTCGCCTCCAGCCTGAGCCAGTCTTCCGGGAGATGGAAGGAATGGCTGGAGATGACCGTCCTGGCGTATGCCAGCCCGGCCTTCTTCAGGCAGTCCACCGTGGTGTCATTGTAGGTGCCGAAGGGGTACGCCATTCCCCGGATGATGGTATGGAACTGGTTCTCCAGGTTCTCCCTGTCTTTCAGCAGCTCCCACATGGCCATATGCTCCGGCAGCTTTTCCAGAAAGGGATGGGTCAGCCCATGCACCGCCACTTCATGCCCGCTGTCGGTATAGACCTCGGTGGCCCGTCTGGCGGTGAGCCTGCGGTGGAAGGCCCCTTCCGGATAAGTGGTCCCTTCCGGCGGGTATAATCCGCTGTTCAGATTAAAGGTGCCTTTCAGGCCGTTTCTGTCCATAATCTCCATTAACCGGATGTCCTGCTCTACGCCGTCGTCATAGCTTAGGGTGAGCGCTTTCGTCTTCCCCATTGGAAAACGCATGATGAATCCTGACATAAGTCTGCCTCCTTCACAGTGCGGCCAAGATATATGTGGCCTTGATGAAAAAACTGTACTTATTTTACCATAAATATGGTAAAAATCCAGTGGAAGATGAATTATGTCCTATTTTGTCAGCTGGTTCATCCATCCTCTCCGCCTAAATACGACAACAGTCATGACGAGCCGGATCAATTCTTCCTGGGACAGGATGAAATAGACCCATTCCACAGGCAGATGGAACAGAAACGCGGTGATCAGCCCCAAGGGCACGCCCACCAGCCAAGTGCCCACGATGTCGATTACCATGATATAAGTGGTCTTTCCGCCGCTGCGCACCACCCCGCCGCCCAAAATCATATTGGCGACCTTCACAGGGGCCAGGACAGAAAAGGCAAGCAGCAGCCTGGCTGCGGTGTCCTGCACGCCGGGCTCCACCTTATAGAACGGCACATAGGTCCCTCTCAGGGCAATCAGCAGCGCTGACAGAATAAGCGCCCCCACGATTCCGTACCACGCCAGTGTCTTGGACTCCCGATACGCCTCCTCGTATTCCTCCGCCCCCAGCCGTTTGCCGATCAGGATGCCCGCGGCCTGGGAAACGCCGCTCAACGCCCCGATGAACAACCCCTGAATCGGGCCGGTCATGGACATAGCGGCCAGGTCTCCCTGCTCTAAATGTCCATAGATGAAAGTATTCACATTCTGCCCCAGGCTCCAAAGCAGTTCTGTAATCAGGATAGGAAGCAGCATCACAAGATATTGCCGGTAACCATTTGCCCCAAGGGAGAGGGAAAACCGAAAGCCCTTCTGCCCCCGCAGACGGATCAGGTAGAAGACGGCCAACATCAGCAGCATGTTGACGACCTGAGAAATCACGCTGGCCATTGCCGCGCCGGTGACGCCCAGCGCCGGAAGCCCAAAGTGTCCGAATATCAGCGCATAGTTCAGCCCTGTGTTCACCACTGCCGAAGCGATGCCCACGGTGAGGGGCCAGACGGCCCGCCCCAGGCATCGAACCATGACGGCCAGGATGGAGGAGATGCCCATAGGCAGATACGTCCACAGGATGCAGGTCAGATAATTTTCCCCAGTGGCGAGGATAGCCGGGTCATCCTTTATATAAAGCCCCACAATCTGCCCCGGAAACAGAACGCACAGCGCGGTAAACACCAAAGCCAGGGCTACCGCTGCGGTCAGGTTCACCGAAAGGCTCCGGTCCGCCAGCTCCCTGTCCTTCATGCCCAGGTATTGGGAAATCATGATTCCGGCAATGGTGGCCACCGCTCCGAGGACAACGGAGTAGACGAACGCCGGCCGCCCCGCCACCTCCACTGCGGACACCGCCGTACTTCCCAACTGTCCGACCATCAATTGGTCAATCATAGAAAAAGAGGACTGCAGCATAGATTGAAGCCCCACCGGGATGGCAATTCCCACCACGCTTGCCAAAAAGGATTCCTTTTTCATCATTCATCACCGCCTTTTCCTTGAGGATACCGGGAAAAGCGGGAGATTTCAATAGGTTAATCGCGTAACCTCCCGGGTTAATGACATAACCTCCTGCTGCTGTCCCGTTCCACCAGTTTCACGGGGACGGTAAAATCCCCGGCATATTCCGGCTGCTCCTTCATCTGGTTCAGCAGACCCATTGCCATTCGCGCCCGCAAAGGGAAGTCCTGCCGCACGGAGGTCAGGGATGGGACAATCTGTTCGCAGATATCACTGTCATCAAAACCAACCACAGAAATGTCGTCAGAAATCCTGACGCCGGAGTTCTGCAAAAAGCGGATTAAGTCCACAGCGTAGTAATCCGACACGGCAAAAATGGCGGTATAGCCCCGCAGCCTGGGAAAGTGCTCCTGATAATAACGGTGGCGCAGTTCCTTTTGCATTGGAATTTCCATGAAGTCTGCCTGAAAGCCAAGACCGCTGCACAGGCCCTCATACCGCTGCCGGTCCATGCAGGCTTGATTGTCGGAGACGCAGAGGACTTTCCGGTGCTCCAAACGTCGGAGATATTCGCCCACCTGGCGCCCGCCGTCCCGGTCGTCGAGCTGGATATTGCAGATCCTTCCCTGGTTTTCAAAATAGCCGTCGTAAACCACAAAGGGGATGTGGATGCGCCTGCGGAGATCCTGATACTCATGGTCGCAGAAGCCCAGGATTACCATGCCCGCCATATTCCACATGGAGGCGAACTTGACGGTTCCCAGTAAATCGGTGGTTTTTTTGAGCATCATGAAGTAACCGTTCTGCTCGATTTCGTCCGCCAGGTAGTTGACCGCGGATGCGATAAACGGATCCGTCAACACCCGCCCCTCATATTTTTCGTGATCGTTGATGACCACGCCGATGATTCGGGAGTCGTTCTGGGCCAAAAGCGTGGCGGCCATATTGGGGATATAGCCCCGTTCCTCCAGCTTTTCCTGTACCCGCTCCACCGTCTGGATGGAAATCTTTTTCGTTTTCCCATGGATTACATTGGAAACCGTGGCGGTGCTGACGCCCAGCTCATTCGCGATGTCTATGATTCGTACCTTGTCCTCTGCCCACATAGATTTTCCTCCGCAACTATGGCACATTCTATCTATCATCAGATTATAGCAGAACTTCAACAAGCCAACAAGCTTTCCCTATATATTCCGCAGGTAGCGCCTCAGCAGAAAGCAGATCCACACAGCCGACAGGGCGAAAGCGGGCAGCATATAAAAGGGCATATTCTCAAAAACCGCTTTCCCAATCCAGAAGGAGGGCAGCGGGGACATGAGGTACTGCGCGTTATCTCGGATGAAAAACGGCACAGCCGCGCCGAAGATCAGAAGGGAAGACAATTTCGTAATCGCCATGCCCTCCAGCTTATTGGAGGAGAGCGTTACAATCAGCAAAGCGATGATGACACCCTGTAGCGCGCCTCCTGCCGCCAGCCCTAAAATGCGGCCTGGGGAGAGGGGGCTCAGCCTGAAAACAGGCATCAGTACAACGGCCACCAGAAAAGCGGCCGCAGCGGGGATGCCGAACCTTGCGGCCAGATATCCCCTTCTCCCCAAAGGCGTGACGAACAGATACGCCGCTGTCCTTTCATCGGCTTCCTCCAGGGAGACCATGGCCGGGACAAAGCAGAACATGGTGGGGGAGAGCATGGCGAAAAAGATGTCGATCAGCGCATAGTAAGGGGAGAGGACTGCCGGTTTGGAGAACCACCCCGTCAAAACGGCTTCCAGAAAAGGGATGCCCAATCGGATTCCAAGCCCCGCCAGAACCGGCGTAAGGCAAGCGGCAAATAGCATCATGTCCCGCCGCATAAGCACCAGCATCTGCAAAAAACCAGCCCGAATCGCCCTCATAGCTTCCCACCTCCCATCCTGCCCCACATGTTCAGGACACAATATTTCGCAGCAACGAACAGAACTCCAATCAGCGCCATGACCATAAGAATCCCTATGGGGGACGGAACCTGGCCCGAGACCATCTCCATGCACACGCTGGCAGGGTAGTACCGCAGCCAGGCCGCAGCGGCTGCCGCAGACGAGGAACCGGGTGTGCATGTCTGCGTGCACGTCTGCATGCATATCTGGACAGGGCCCCGCGGATTGGCGGCCATGCTGTCTGCCAGGGGGCTGCCGACCCGGAATAGATGCAGGATAGCCGGGACAAAGCAGACAAGCTCCACCGGCACGGTCCACAGGATGAACTGGTTCAGGCTGCTGATCCGCGTGGCGATGATGATGCCCAAAAGCGTAAATACCGCGCTGGACAAAACCGTGCCGAGCAGCACTATGTAGGAATCGACGCTGCCAAAAGCCCCTGCGCCCACGCTGCCGTAAGCCCCGGCGTTGGCCCCTGCATCGACACCTGCTGCCGCGGTCAATACAGCGGCCACCACAAGCGAAATGGCGGACAGGGACATGACCTTCGCGGCAATGTATTCCGCTGCCCGGACAGGGGAGACCGCCAGCGCCCAGGGCGTTCGCTGGCTTTTTTCCAAAAGCACGATTGCGCCCATGAAGAACAGCCCCATGGAGGCCGGGTCGGAGAAAATCAAAATCGCCGCGGCCTTTTCCCTCCAGCTCTCCGGGACGGCGGATAGAATGGCCACATAAATCGCCGTCAGGACAGCGTACAGAAAGTAGAAACCGTATCTTGTCTGGAACCGTATATCCCACAAAACCAAACTGCGCAATCTCATAACAGTGTCCTCCCCGTAATCTCCATGAAGATGTCGTTCAGCGTGGGCTCGCTGCTGTGGATGGACTGCAGGCGGTTTTCCGAAATCAGCTTTTTCAGCTTCCCATCTGCGGACAGGCGGTCAAGGGGGCAGCTGGCGCTGTGCTCCCCGTCTTCCAGCCATGTGTAGGTCACGGTGGCCGCGCCTTTGGACATGATCAGGTTGTGGGGGCTATCAAGGGCGCATATCCTGCCGCCCACGATGAAAGCCACCCTGTCGCAGAGCTCAGCTGCGTCCTGCATGTTATGGGTGGTCAGGAGGATGGTCTTCCCCCTTGCCTTTTGGGCCAGAATCATATCCTTCATCATGCGGCTGTTGGTGGGATCCAGGCCGTTTGTGGGCTCGTCCAGGCAGAGCAGGGCCGGGTCGTGGAGCAATGCCCTGATGAAATTCAGCCGGGCCTTCATTCCCTTGGAGTACTGGGATACGCGCTTGTCCCCGTCCCGCTCCAGGCCCACCATCTCCAGAAGCTCGTCAATCGGGCGGGGCTTTTTCTCATACAGGGACGCGAAGAAGCGCAGATTTTCCCTGGCCGTCAGCTTCTCGTACATGGTGGAAAACTCAAAGTCCACCCCGATGTCCTCGTAAAAACGCTTTGTGCGCTTTCTGCATTCCACGCCGTTCACCATGGCAGAGCCCTGGTAAGCGGTCAGCATCCCCGTCAGCACTTTCTGCAGGGTGCTTTTCCCTGCCCCGGAGGGCCCTAAGAATCCGAAGATTTCACCTGGAGAGACCGAGAAGGTCATGTGGGAAATAAAGGGTTGCTTCGTATAGCTGAACGAAAGATTGTTGACTTGTATCATGGAAATATCCTCCCTGTACTATGTGACTAAAATAAATGGAATAGTCAAATGAAGTCCTGTTTTAAGTCCGGCAGGCCGCCGGACTTTTCAGGCTCGTAGGACTATAGCAAAATATTGTTTCTGAAACCCATTCCAGGTGCAGGCATTCTCCCGTCCAATTTACATAAGGCGGAACAAGGGAGCGTATCGGTATTAAGGAAGTCCTAAAGAATCTGGGTCACGATGCCATAAATCAAAGCACGCAGCGCCTGGTCATACTTTTCCCCAATCTCCGCTTTATGCAGCGTGGCGTAATAGATTGCATGGAACGCGGCGCTGATGGCATTTATGTCCACGTCTTTTGCCACAGGCAGGAGCGATAGCATTTCCCCGATGGTATCCGTATCATCCTGCAGATGGGCCTGTAACACTTCCGGAGGGAGCTTCCGTGCAAGCAGCTCCACTTCGCCCGTATCGATCAGCTTTAAAACCGGCATCTCCTCCGCCATCTTATAGAACGCGAAAATCG
>CAMTBF010000234.1 GCA_947068385.1 uncultured Lachnospiraceae bacterium | reverse complement strand
AGGATGAGGAGAAATGGGCGCAGTCTGCGGATACTGAGATCAACCGGAAGTGGTGTGATAGAGGACAGCGGCCTTGGGGAAATATTGAAGAATCCTGAGAACTATATTGAGAGTGGGGATTACTTTAGCTGGGAACGATATTTTACGTCACAGTTGATACGGATTACCCGGGACAGCTATTTGAGATATGCCAAGAGAAAATTAAATCCTGCTTATCTGCAGGAAAAGATTTTGACAGGATTCTTGCAGTTATGCAGGGAATAGAATTTAAAGGGTGATGATTTCATATTAAATTAGAAAGGAATGGCAAACACAAATGATGACTCTCCCCCAATTCCTAAAAACCATAGACCAAACCACAGCCGCCATGCCAAAGGAAGAGCTGGCGGCATTCATCCACGACATAGCCAGAACGCTCCCGGAAATAGAGAGGGAAGACTTCCTGGCCCGGCTGACCGGAACCTACGGAAGCGCCACGCCCCCTAAACCCCAACCAAAGATCCAGGAACCAGCCAGCAAAGAAGACTTCACCCAAAAACACAGCTCCCTCAAGGCCCAACTGGAACGCATAGAAAGCTGGGACATGGCCCTGGAAGGGTGTCTCAATCAGGATTACGACGACTGGTATGACAGTGCCGACGAAGAGTTCCGATACAGCGACCCGGAGGGCGTAGTGGAAATCATCCAGGAAGCCTGCACATTTGTGCATCGCTGCATAGACTGTGAAGAATACGAAGCTGCCCGTGAACTCGCCGACATCCTGATAGGGCTGGACATCATGGTGGGCGGGGAGTACCAGGAGTACACGGACGCCCCAATCAACATCAGCGACCTGCAATACTACCACCTGGGAAATGTGGACTATAAATCCCTCATAATAGACGCGGCCCACGCGGCCTACTGTGTCTCTGAGCTGCCGGAGAGGGCCGACCACTTGTACAACACACTGTCAAATTCCGGCAGGAAAGACATCACTTTGGAAATGGTCATGCAGAGCGGCAGAGAGCTTCCGGACATGGACGCCTTCTTCCCTCTGTGGATAGAATACCTCGGCGGGATGACTACGAGCTATGCGCAAAAGCTGCTGCAGGAGGCGCTGGAACTGACAGGCGATGGCGACCAGCTGCTGGCAAGCGCACGGAAATACTGCGGAGACCACCCGGAGCTCTATGAGCAGTACCTGTCAGGCGGCCTGGGAAACACGGATGCCGCCTCGCTGTTAGCGGTGGGCACAGAAGCCCTGGAGGCAATCGATAAAAAATACCTGGTCCGCAGCCGAATAGCCCTCCTGACCAGCCAAATCGCTCTGGAGCTGGACAGGCCTGAACTTGCGGAAGATTGCTGGCTGGAAGCGTTCCGCTCGGATACAAGGGTGGTGAACTATCTCAGGCTTTTCACGGAATGCAGGGATTTCTCAAAAGTACGGGAAACGGCAGCGCAGATCTACCGGAAGGCCTGTTCCAAACTGCCAAAAGACAGTTACTTCTACCCCACAGCCGGGGGCGGCAGAGAAAACCAGGTGGACCCTAAGGATGCTTACATGCTGGCCTTCCTGGGAGGCGAATTCGGCTATGTCAGGGAAAATGCCATGAACACTAAAAATTCCTTGGGATGGAGCGCATCCTTTATGAAATGCGGCCTGGCGGCGTTCCTCTTGCTGCTGACAGAGGACATAGGCTTGCCGCCAGCTGCCGCGCCCTCGGGCACCCTGTTGCCGGGCGCCAGAGAAATGCTCCGAAGGATAGTGGAGGCAGTAAAATTCGATAAGGCGGAATATGAAAATGGCATTTTAAAAGCCATCCATGAGAGCAGCGAGGAATGGTTCCTCAAATGCTGGCTCCGGTGGAAGAAAACGGTTCCGCTTTCCAATGGAGAGAGAACAGAGCTCCTGGAGTGGGCTGAGAGCCTTGTCACAAAGCGCGTGAAAGGCATCATGGAAGGAAACCACCGAAACTACTACGGAGAATGCGCCGCCTATATCGCCGCGCTGGGAGAAGCGAAGGAATCCGGCGGAGAGCCGGACGGAAAACAGGCCACCATGCTAAAGTACATGGAAGCCTACAACAGGCGAAGCGCATTCCGCCAGGAAATGCGAAGCTACGGAATGCGGGACAATCGGAAGAAGAAATGAACCACCCCCTGGCAAGCTAATCCAGCCTTGGCTCCCTTCTTCAGGATGCCGCAAGCAGCGGGGTATTAAGCCCGTGAAGGAATAAAATCCCGCCCCCGCACTGCCAAAGGCCTGCCGCTCACAGCCAACGCTCCCTCTCCGTCTCCGCCAAAAGCGCATAGAACGTCCCCCATGCGCTAGGCTGGCCCACCTTCTCCTTTGGCAGATAAGATTTCGTAAGCGTGCCGGACAGGATCACCCGCCCCATGCCATCCCTTGCCGAATCCAGCCAGCGCCAGCCCTCTGCCGCCGCGGGATGGGCTCCGTACCCCAGCGAGGAGATGGTTTCCATGATATTGTGGATTCCGACCCGCATGACCTCAAAGGGATGAAACGCATCCAAATTGCGCCAGCCCGCTTTTGCGTCAAGCACCGGCTTCTCCAGGTCGTCCCGGCGGAACAACAGATTCCTGTCCAGGAAATAACGGATCATGTCATGCTCTATGTCCAGTACGGTTCCCCTTCTGCGGCAGCAAGAGCACAGCCGCAGGGCATAATAATCCGCTTTATAACAGCTCTTAGGGACATAGCTCAGCCGCCCCCGCCTTTTCTCACATAAGAAGCCCCCGTCGGGCAGCTGACGGCCGCGCAGCAGGGAAAATATTTTCTGGACATCCGGATGTCCGCCGAATCCAAGCGCCACCATTGCCTGCAACAGCATGAACGCCTCGCAGCCAAAATCAAAATCCGTCCGAATCCTGGCCAAGGCCGCCTCAAACCATTCGGAGGGCAACATGGACTGGCTCAGGCCGCATTCTGCCAGAGCGTTAATATAATACACATACCATAGCCCCTTTGTCCCGTGCCAGTCCGCGGGCAGTTTCTTTGTAATCCAAAGAAAGGCCTCAGCCGGGTCATCCTCCAGGCCAAGCAGCTCCGTCCTGGTTCTATGCTGCACCGCCGGATTACCGGTATCCAGCAGCCAGCGTATCGTGTCATTGCACATATATGCACCTCCAATAATGGCGGCTCCTGCCTTGCCTCCGCCCTTTTCATTTCTTAATGAAAGTGTTCCATAAAAGCGTTCCGAATGTCCATGCCCTGGTTTTGTACGGGGGCTCTGCTTAAGGGATTTTTTACCTGCGGATACATCCTCTGGCACATTGCCCGAAGCGTCATTCACCCTGCAATATCGCAGTAGCACCGTCCCTCCCCGTCATCCACATAAATCCTGTACCTTTCCTTGTCCGGATACTCCGGCAGGGCGCAGACCGCATTCCGGATGATATATTTGAACAGCAGGTTATAGGTGTCGCCCTCGGAAATTTTGCCGTTGGACAGCCGTCCGGTAATCCACCCTCTTCTCAGGAGCTGCACCAGCCATTCCTTCTTCTGCCCAAGGAGGCTCTGCGTCTTCCCATTGTCGATATCCGTGAAGGCCATCAGCAGATAGGAGAGGGGAATCCCTTTCTGGGTCGCCGCCTGTCCGGGCCCGAAGGCAAGGAATCTTTCTCCCAGAGGCTCCAGCAGTTTATCGATCCACACCGGATTCACAGGCCGGACGGATGCCAGGAGGCGCAGCACACAGATTCCTGCGGCCACGCATTCTCCCTGGGTACAGAAATTCCCGAAACAGGTCTTCTGGAACCGCTCCAGCGTATGGCGGACCATATCCTTCACGGCCTCATGCTCCGGCGCGAACCTGACCAGTAGCCGGAGGATTTCCGCTTCGTAGTGATTGGCATATAAGAGATTGGTCTTCGGCAGATAGCCCTGCACGAGGCGGAGCTTCCTGCCCCCGTCACAGGGCGGCAGATAGTAATCCGGATAGAGGCAGTCCTCCCCGGGATTTGTCCGCATCCGCTTCTTATATTGGAGGATTTCGTCCGGCTGGCTTCTGGCCGCCAGAAAAGCCTGGACAGCCGCGTCCTTTTCCTGCTGCGTCATCTCTGTGCCGAACTGTTCTTTTTGAACCAGCCGGCACAGCAGCCTGTATGCCTCTGTGGGATGCGCTTCTTTTGTGGAATGCCCTTCTTCCCTGGAATGCTCTTCTTCCATGGGATGCATTTTTTCCCTGGACTGCCGTTCTTTCATATGCCTCACCCTCCTGCCCATTGTATTTTCTGCCATTATAACACATTGAATATGACAACCGCACGTCATATTTCATAGACATTCCCCGAAATTTTCCCTTGCAATTCCGCCCTCGCCATGTTACCCTAATAGAAGCAGGGAATAAAAGTCTGAAGCATCCTGAAGGCGGCAGCGCCGTTTCTGTAATTCATGGCAATAGAAGACCCGCAAAGCGTGGACTCTATTGTTTCGGGTTTTCTGCCGGGCGGCAGCCTGTACCCAGAGAATTGAAATCTACAGAGTGCAATGGAAGGATTGTGCCATGCTTTATGACGGAAGCGGGGCTGGAAGAAGAGCATTCCATGGGAAAAGCATCTCATAGAAGAGCAATCCATGGGAGGGCATCCTTTAAAAAACAATAGAGGAGAAAAAAGATTTATGGAAGAGAACCTTATGACACAGACTGCGATTGATTCGGCAGGCGAAGCGCCGGAGGCGGAAGCGAACCCATCCGAGGAGCCAACGGCATATGACAGGATATACCTGATAGACAGCGAGAATATCAGCGATGAATGGGTAGACCTTCTGGACACCATAGGCCAGCGGGACGCCATCTTCGGATTCTACACAGCCAAGAGCACCCACATAAACTGTGAGCGCGTGTACAAGCTGATGTGGCACGGCATGGGCAGGGTACAGTGGATCAAATGTTTTGAGGGAAATAATGCCCTGGACTTCCAGCTCGTCACCGAACTCGGGGCGAAGATTTCCAAAGGGGAAGCTGCCGAATATATCATCGTCTCCAGGGATAACGGCTACAATTGCGTAGTCCAATATTGGAAGGAAAGGGGAATCGCCGTATCCAAAAAGGGAACAGTTATGGCGAAGAGGACAGAAGAGCCAGGGGAAGCGATTCCTGCGGCAGGGCCGTTCCGTGGGGAAAGGGAAGCGGCCCTGGAGGAGCCAGAGAAAGCCGCGTCCAACGAGGATTTCCTCCATACATTGTTGAAATCGGTGGACATCATGGACAATGGCCTGCTGTACGGAGCGCTGACCGCCTTTGAGGGCATGGCAGCAGGCGCGGAGGAGTACCGGCGGCTCAGGGATCTGGACGGAGAAGACAAGGAGACGCTGAGAGGGCTGCTGCTGGAGGACAAGCATGAGAGGGGCGTGAATTATGTCAGGCTCCTGGCGCACAGGAACGGCTGGGCCGCAGACGACGCGGAGGAGCTGTACGAGACTATCCTGAGCGGCCCTAAGAAGAATAAGGCCAAATATCGCAAAGCCCTCACAGAAAGATTTGGGAAGGAGCCGGGGGAGCGCTATTACCTCGTGACAAAAAGCCATTATAATTACGTGAAAAAGATATAGGGCCAGGCGCGAAAGAAGGACGGATTTTGGAAGGAAGCGATGCATATGGGAAAACTGGACAGACTGAGCATATACATAAGCATGATTCTGCGCCACAGGCCCCAGGAGGCCCACATCACCCTGGACGAGCACGGCTGGGCCGACGTGGAGGAACTGCTGGCGGGAGTGAGCGGCACCGGCAGGGAAATCGACAGGGCCATGCTGGAGGAGATTGTTGCCACGGACAAGAAGATGAGGTACAGCTTCAACCAGGATAAGACCCTGATTCGGGCGAACCAGGGCCACAGCATACCGGTGGACGTGGAGCTGAAGGAACAGGAGCCGCCGGAATTCCTGTACCACGGCACCGCCGCAGCGTTCCTGGAAGCCATAAGAGCGGAGGGCATAAAGCCCATGAGCCGTCTCTATGTGCACTTGTCAAAGGATGGAAAGACTGCCCTGACCGTGGGGAGACGCCACGGGGAGCCGGTGGTCCTAAAGGTACACAGCGGTGAAATGTACAGAGCCGGATGCCCGTTTTATCTGTCAGAGAACGGCGTATGGCTCACGAAAAAGGTAGCGCCGGAGTACTTTGAGGAAATGGAGCTACAGGAACAGGAAATCGGCACGGCCCAACGTGCCCAGGCCAGTGCGTCACAGAAAATCCCAGAATGACAGAGGAGAATCAGAGACAGAATGACCGCAAGAGA
>CAMTBF010000233.1 GCA_947068385.1 uncultured Lachnospiraceae bacterium | reverse complement strand
AGGTGAAGTCCGCACTGCCGCAGCCAAAGCCCATCCCGGCCCTGAGATACCCTACGGGCACAGGGCTGGCCTGGGAGGCCTGCTCCGCAGCCGCCTCCAGCTCTCCCAGCTGCTCCTCCCTAGCCTCCATGGGGATAGCGGGAAGCAGCAGCTGGCCCACGGCGATATTGTTCTCGCCGCCCATCTCAAGCAGCTCCACCGCGCCGTTCACATGGTCGGCATCCGGATGGGAGAGAAAGACGGCATCGATATTCCGTATACCCTCATGCTTCAGATAGGGGAGCAGCAGATACTTCCCCACGCTGCTGCGGCTGCTGCTGCCGCAGTCGAAGAGGAAATTCTCCCCGGAGGCCGTGCGCACCAGGATGCAGTCCCCCTGTCCCACGTCCAGGAAAGTGACGCTGTTTCCCGGGGCCGGACGGACGGCGAAGAGCAGCACGGCCCCGGCCAAGACGCAGGCTTCCGCCACAGGCCCCACTGGCCGTCTCCTCCTTCCGTGCATTCCGTCCGTCCTTTCCACCACAGCCTCCTCCCTCCCCGGCAGCCCGCCCTCCGCAGACGCCCCCATGCGCTCCGCCTCCTCCTTCCGCTTCCTATGTCCCCTCACCAGAACCACCCCCGCCAGCAACAGATAATAAACCACAATCTGCCACACCTTCGGGCAGCCGGGATTCCAGCTGCGGAAGGGCAGCCTGTCGAATCAGCCGCAGACGAATTCATAGGACCGCAGGATGATGGAATCGATGCCGCCCAATACGCCCAGCCCAGGCACCAGCATGGCCAGCAGCCCCGTAATCATCATAGGCTTCATCAGGGGTAGGACAAAGAGATTCAAGAGCACAGAATACACCGGAACCTCATAGTAGAACCACAGCTGGATGGGAAGCGTGGTCAGGGTGATGGACAGGCTGGCCATGGCGGACTGAAACAAGCCCCTCCCCAGCCCGAGGCAGCCCTTCCCAGCAGACTTCGAAGGCTTCCGCCCGGGCGGAGGCGCCAGCACAGGGCTCACCACGCCCAGGCCCAGCACGGAGGAGAAGGAGAGCAGGAATCCGCTGCTTTGCAGATAATAGGGATTCCGCGCCACCATCGCCGCCCCCATGACCCCCAAAGCCGTCAACATGTCGTATGTCCTGCCCGCCACTTCCCCGAACATCCGAATCAGGTACATCCCAATGGCCCGGCAGGCGGACACGCTGAATCCCGTCATGCCGCCGTACAGAAGGAGCAGCACGCTGCCTCCCACAGCCGCCGGGCAGATGGGCAGGCCGATCCTGCGCAGCAGCCTGTAGACCGTCATGCCGATGATGGTGATGTGCAGGGAGGAGATGGACAGGATGTGCAGGATGCCGTTCCTCTTGTACAGATCCTTCAGCTCGCTGTCCAGATCCTTCTTGTCCCCCAAAAGCAGGGCGCTCATCACAGCCGCCTCCTTCTCCGGGAAAATCCGGTACAGCCGCTCCTTCAGCAGGCATTTCAGCTCATACAGGCCGTTGCGCACAGGCCACCGATCCTCCCCGCAGGCCTTCATCTGCGCCTTCCGCAGCTTCCCGCCGATCGAGAGCGTCCTGTAATAGACCGCCGCGTCGAATTCCCCCGGATTGGTGGCATGGGAATAGGGCGCGAAGATGCCCTGGACCGCCACTGTCCTCCCCAGCGGGATGTCCGCCTCCTCCTGCATCTCACATATGAAATTTTCCACACATGGAATACCCTGCCCCGAATCCCCGGCAGACTGCCCGAGGACATTCGAATCGTATATGACTACAGACTTTAGATAAATAGATGTCTCATCCTTCTGGTACACCTGTCCCGCGATCAGCAGCTCCTTCGCCGCCTCCAGCCGCTTCGCGCTCACAAAGCCGGGCGGCACATCGTCCGCCCCTCCGGCTCCCAGCCGGAGGGCGGCGATGACGACCAGGAACAGGGCCACCAGGAACAATGGCCGTTTCATGGATCGATCCCCCTTATAGCCCGTCAATCAGGCTTTTGTCAATGCAGCTTCCGCTCCGTGCGCTTTATGGTGAAGACGATGGCTATCCCCGCGATGGCCGCCATCAGCAGATAGGACTGGAGCATGGGCATGAAGTTGTAGCTCTCCCCCTTCCACACGATGTAGAAATCCCGGTTGATATAGGTCACCGGCAGGAGCTTCGCCACCGTCTGCAGGGCCCGCGGCATATTGTCGTAGCTGATGCCCATCATGCCGCTGAGAATCATCATCCCGAAATACAGCAGCATGGTCACGCAGTAGGTCAGCGAGAATTTCCGCAGCAGGGACGAAATGGCATGGGACAGGCAGAACAGGATCACGCTGAAGCTGAAGATGCACACCAGGTACAGCAGGCCTCCGGAAAGCGTCGGCGCCTTTAAGTCCACCGCCGCATACCCCACCCCGAAATAGACCAGGAAGGCCAGGACCATGAATATGATCTCCGACAGGATGCGGTTGCAGATGGACACCCCTGCCCTGATGCCGAACAGCTCCATCCGCTGGGGGATGCCCTTCTCCATCTCCTGGGCGTTGGACACTCCATAGCCCATGAAAATGGTGGCCATGGGAATCAGGGCCCCGATTCCCAGGAAGACGGAGGTATTGGCCTCCTCCAGCAGGGCAGCGCCGGACACCTGGCCCGTCACGGCCCGGGTGATGATGATCATCATCAGCACCGGCATGCCCACGCCGAAGATATGCACATAGGGATTCCCGATGACCTTGCGGAATTCAAATCCCAGCATCTGGAGCGATACGGTCTTCCGTTTATGATTATTCTGCATCATAGCTCCCTCCTTTCGCGGCCTTGGCGTTCGTATAGAGGATTTCGATGTCATTGTTGCTCCGCTTGTAATTGACATCGTTCTCCTGAAGGAGATCCGTGATCCTCCGTTCCGTCTCCGCGCTCTCGCAGGACAGGGCCATGAGATGGGCCGGGGCCGCCAGCCTGCGGAAGCCGGACAGCAGCCTTTCGTTCTCCCCGCAGTGGTTCACCACGATCACCGCCCTGCCGCAGTACTTCCGGAACAGCTCCTCCTTCGGGCCGTAGTCCACCACATGCCCCCCGTCCAGTATCAGCAGCTTGTCGGCCAGCTGGTCCAGCTCCTCATAATAATGGGATACCATCAGGAAGCTCTCCCGCTTCCCCCGGTACCATTCCACCAGCTTCTCCACCAGCCTCTGCCTGGTCTCGAAGTCCAGCCCGGAGGTGACCTCGTCATAAAAGGTCAGGGCCGCCTCCTGCATCATGACCATGATGATGGTGAACCGCTGCTTCTGTCCGCCGGAAAGCTTGGAATATTTCTTCCGCAGACAGTCCCCGAACTCAAAAAAGGCGATCAGCTCCTGAAGCTTCCTGTCCCGGGCGATCCTCGTCCCCAGGACCGCCTCCATGATATGCCTCACCGGCATGGCATCCGTGTACTCGTTGAACTGCATGTGCACCGCCATCTCCTCCGGCTCCAGCCCCGTCCGAATCACCCCCTGATAGGGCACCAGCCCCAGAATGGCCTTCAGCAGCGTCGTCTTCCCTGCGCCGTTGGAGCCGATCACGCCCACACGGTCGCCCTCCTCGATCTGTATGGGGGAGTCGATGGACAGGGCCGTGTCCGCCCCGTAGCGCACTGTCAGATTCTCAATGGATAACAGCATACGATAACATCTCCTTTACCCTTCTTTTGCAGGATGCGAATACGTCCTGCATAAGGCCATCATAGCAGATCCAGATGAATTTGGAATGAAGAGCGCATGAAACTTCACGGCTTCACGGCAATTCCCTCCCGGCAGGAAAAATCAGCAGCGTCACCACGCTGTCCTCCCCGTTTCGCACCTCAAGACGGGCCTCCAGCTTCCTCGCGTAATAGGACGCGATATACAGCCCCAGCCCATGGCTGTGCAGCCCTGCGCCGTCCGCCTGATGGCTGCCGGTGACAAAGGGCTCGAAGATGTGGGGCATGAGCCCCTCGGGAATGGTCACGCCGAAATTCTCGATCCGGATTCCCCTCTCCTGCCCCTCCTCCCGCAGTTCGATCCGGATGCGTCCCCCCTCAGGCGTATACCGCACCGCGTTGGACAGCAGATTGTCCAGTATCCTGGACACCATGGCCTCGTCCGTATCCGCCACAAGCCCCATGTCCGCCGGGGCCTCCACGCGGATCCCCCTGTCCGCCACCGCCACCTGATAGGACTGCAGCCGCTCCGCCAGCACCTGCCCCACATCCGTCCTCCGGATGCTCATGTCACGGGCGCAGTGGTTCAGGTACAGGATGTCCTCCACCATCTTGCGCATGGACAGGAGCTGCTCCTTCACCCTGGGCAGATAGGCTTTCGTGTCCTTATATCTGCCCACCTCGTTCAGCATGCCGTCCACCAGAAGCAACGCCGCGGCGATGGGGGTCTTGAGCTGATGGGAGGAGGAGCGCAGGAAGATTTCCTGACGCTCGTTCTCCTCCGCCAGCTCCCTGTTCTTCTCCTCCAGCTCCGTATAGCTCTCCCTGATCTGCTGGTAGAGATCGTCCAGGGTCTCCCCCAGCTCCCGCACCTCGTCCCCCGCCTCCGTGCCCTTCCACGCCAGCCGCTCCACGGAGAAATCCTTCCTGTGCTTCATCTCCTCCGCATGCCGCACCAGCTCCAGGATAGGGCGCACGATGCCCCTGGAGTACATCCCGGAGAACAGCACAGCCAGCAGCACGATCACTGCCCCCAGCATGGGGAGGCTCTGCAGCACCACAGGGCGGATTTCGTCCGCCCCGGGCGTCACGGCGGGCAGAACGGAAAAGACGATCCTCTCTTCCGTCTTTTCCATGGCCACATAGTTGGTGTACCGGTCGCCCAGGACCTGCACCCCGGCCTCTACAATCACGCAGCCGTCGGAATAGGTATGGACCCTTACGGATTCGTTGGAGAATTCATCCTCGATGTCCCGCTGATAGCGCAGACGGACGCCCACAGGCAGTTTTCCCCCCTGCCCGGTCTCCGCCAGGATCTCCCCCAGCTCCTCCAGGTTCTTCCCCAGCTCCTCCCATATCGCCTCCGAGTCCTCCACCCCCGCATCCCAGGCCTTGAAGAGCCCTTCCCGGCATCTGTCCAGGACTTCCCGCAGCCTTTGATCCCGCAATCTGACCTCCGCCGAAAAGGCCTTGCCCGTCAGCAGCACATAGTCCCCGCTGACGGGAATCTCCACGGAAAAGCAGGCCGTCGGGTTCTGCACCCGCACCGCATCATAGGTGCCTTCCTCCATGTAGGCCCTGTGCTGTGCCAGGACGGAGCGGAGGTTCTGCTCGCACACATAATCCACATACAGAGAGGGCAGCATATATATGAAGTATCCCACCAGAAACAGCAGCAGCCCCACCGCCAGCGCCATGCTGTACAGCAGGTTCTTTCGTCCCAGACCCATGGCAACGCCTCCCCCTTCAATGGCCCTCCGCGGCATTCTGCTCCGCGGCCTTGTCGAATTGATAGCCCACGCCAATCACGGTCCTGACGCAGGGGACAGGGAGCTTTTTGCGCAGGTTCTTCACATGGGCGTCGATGATCCTGTCGTTTCCGATGTAATCCTCGTTGAAGATGCTGAGGATCAGCTGCTCCCTGGTGAAGACCCTGTTGGGCTGGCTCATCAGCGTATGCAGCAGCAGGTACTCGCTGAGCGTCAGGGGCAGCTTCTCGCCCCGGTAATAGGCGCAGTACGCCTCCTCCCGCAGCACCAGGCCCTGGCCCCTCTCTGCCCCGCCGCCCGCGGTGCGCCGCAGGATGGTCTCCATCCTCTTGAGCAGGATGATGGGGGACACGGGCTTGATGACGTAGTCGTCCGCATACAGGTTGAAGGCCTTCACCTGGGTCTGCTCGTCCTCCAGCGCGGTCAGCATGATGGCCGCCGTCTTCCTCCGGCTCTCCTGGATGTGCCGCAGCACCTCGAAGCCGTCCGCACCGGGCACGCAGATGTCCAGCACCGCTATGTCGAACTCCTGCTCCCGCAGAAGGTCTATGGCCGTGTCCCCCCGCTCCGCCCCGGTCACCTGGTATCCCGACATGGTCATATATTCTGTCAGGACCTCCCGGATCGTGGGCTCGTCCTCCAGGAACAGGACCCTGTACGCCGTCTCCTTCATCTGCGTCTACCTCCCTCCGGATTCCGCCGGGAACCGTCTATTCTGTTTTCTATTTTACCGCTTTGATATGAATTTCATATGAAGATTGTGTGATAAAACCGTCTTTCGTGAAAAAAGTCTTAAATCTCCCCTTTATACCGGGCATTTGCGCA
>CAMTBF010000232.1 GCA_947068385.1 uncultured Lachnospiraceae bacterium | reverse complement strand
TGCAGTGCTAGTCGCTGTAGCTGAAAGCTTGAAAAAGATCCAAGAAAATGAAGCAGATTGACGAGTTCTTCAAGTAAGATGCAGAACGAATAAAGAAAACGCGACATCAAATCCCTGTGGGGCTCTGATTGGAGAGCCCTGCAGGTTTTTGTGGTTTACGGAAAAGATGCGGGAAGCGACAGATTTGGAATCGGCCGCAGCTACAGGTCATGGAGGTGCTGGCTTCAGGGAGAGAGGGCGCTGTATGGGCAGACATCATGGCAATTTGTTTGGCTACCGGATTTACCGGAGGAAATTTTGGGGGACGGTGGCCGTCCTGCTGCTGATGAGCACGGTGGTGTTCCTGGGGATGACCGCCTTTTTCGTCAATACCTGGATGACCGCCCTGGGCAATGAGGCACAGAGCCGCTTCCTGGAGCGGGAGCAGGAGCTGGCGGATATCCAGGAATGGGTGACGGAATATGTGAACGGGCTCTACGGGAACGAGCGGCTGATGGAGGATCTGACCGCGCTCTTCCAGGCGGGAAGCGAGGCGGAGTACATCAGCCTGCGGCGGGAGAACAGCCTGGGAACGAAATCGCAGATCCGTTATGTTCCGGCCGATATCAAGAACATCCTTTTCAACAGCCGGAACAAGATCAGGAGCGTGACCCTGCGCTCGGACAGCGGGACGAAGACCATATGGCTCCAGAATATGGACGTATGCCTGTCCTTTGACGGGAATGGGGAAAAGGAATCCCTTTTTGGGGATATCCTCGTGGCGGTGTGCTCCGTCAGGGATCCCCGGGACATGGGGAGGATCATGGGCACCATGGAGTTCTGGGTGGACAGCAGGGAGATCTACAGCGCGGACGGGGGGATCCGGGCTGCCTGGAAGGTCCTGGAGGCGGACGGAGGCGCCCTGTGGGACAGCGGCCTGGAGGGCTATCAGGAGGCCTGGATGGACACGGCCCTCCAGGGGACGGAGAGGAGCGGGTGGTTCCGGGACGAAGGGGGCCGGGGGGTGTTCTACATGCAGCTGGAATCCGGCCAGAACGGCAACCGCTACATCGTGGCAAAGGACATCGGCTCCGCCCTGTGGGACAACCGCTATATGCTGCTGGTGCTGCTGGCGGCACTGGCGTTGATCGACGGGGGCATCCTGCTGAGCAGCTACGCGAGCATCCGGTCCGACGCCAATTTCCTGTCCCTGATCCTTTCCATGCTCTCCGACCTGGAGGGCGGCCGCTTCGACCAGATGCAGCGGCGGGCGCTTCCGGCCAGGCACCGGGAGACGGAGTACGACATGATCGCGGCGGCCCTGAAGGACGTGGGGAAGAAGCTGGAGGGCTATATAGAGACGGAGTACATCCTGAAGCTGAAGCAGCAGGAGACCCAGATGCGGGCCCTGCAGCACCAGATCAATCCCCATTTCCTCTATAATACCCTGGAGATGCTGCGCTCCAAGGCCCTGGTGCAGGGAGACCGGGACACCGCGGACGCCATCGCTATGCTTGGCACGCTGTACCGTACAAGGATGCACAAAAAAGAGTCCGTCCTTTTACGGGAGGAATTCGAGCTGCTGGAAATGTACCTGAAGATTATGGCCATGCGCTACGGGGACAGGTTCGTCTACCAGCTGGAGCTGGAGCAGACGGTGGGGGACTGGAGGACAGTGGTCTTCTGGATGCAGCCCCTGGCGGAGAACTTCTTCGCCCACGGATTCGACAGGGAGAGCGAATACAACCTGCTGATCGTCACCGGCAGGGAGCGGGACGGGGGCGTGGAGATCCAAATCCTGGACAACGGCGCGGGGGCGCCTCCGGACAAGCTCCCGGAGATCCGCAGGAACATGTATGAGGGAAACGACAGCCCCCAGGCGGACATCGGGCTGCGCAATGTCTATATGAGATTAAAGTACTTCTACCGGGAGGGATTCCGGATGGAGATCGGGAACCAGGAGGAAGGGGGCTTCTTCCTCTCGGTCTTCCTGCCGCCCCCGGCCCATGCAGACGGGGGACAGGGCGGAGTCGAAAGGAAAACGGGGGATGGAATCTCCGGAGAGGAGGACGGAAATGTATACATTGCTGATAGTGGACGATGAGCCTGCGGTCCTGGAGGGGATCAGCAGGATCCTGGACTGGAGGGCCCTGGGCTTCGGCCGGGTGCGCACGGCCAGGAGCTGCGCCGAGGTCATCTCCCATATGGTGGACTGGAAGCCGGACGTATGCCTGGTGGACGTGCGGATCGGCGATGAATTCGGCTATGAGCTGATTAACCACCTGAACAGCATGGGAATCGAGTCCAACTATGTGATGATGAGCGGCTATGACGAGTTCGAATACGCCTGCGAGGCCCTGCGCTGCGGCGCGCTGGACTATCTGCTGAAGCCCGTGGACAAAAAGCTGCTGTTGAAGCGGATGGAGCAGATCATCGTGGAAAAGCTCCACGGCACCCTGCCGGAGGGAGAGGAGGAGGGCCGGGACCTCGTCCTGCAGCGGCCATACGAGGAGCTGTCCCCTCTTATCCGGAAAATCGTCATGATGACGGCCATGGAGTACGGGCAGCATGTGTCCCTGAAGAGCATCGCCGACAGATTCCGCATGAACGCCACCTACCTGGGACAGATCTTCATCCGGGAGACCGGCATGAAATTCTCCGAGTATCTGATGGCCTACCGCATGCAGGTGGCCAGGGAGCGGATCCTGAACACGGACGAGAAGATATCCGCCATCGCGGCGGGGGTGGGATATTCCAACCTGAACTATTTCTACCAGCACTTCCACGGCTACTACCAGCAGACGCCCTCGGAGATCCGCCAGGGCAGCCAGGGAGAGACGGCTCCCGGCGGTTGACTTTTCCCATGGAAATCGCTATAATGTGTACATAAAACCGGAACAGGAGGGACTTAAAAATGGAATTGTTAAAAGGCAAGACCGCCATGGTCACAGGTGGCACGAGAGGCATCGGCTACGCGATCGTGAAGATGTACCTGGACAATGGCGCAAAGGTGGCGCTGTGCGGATCCAGGCAGGAGACCGTGGACAAGGCGCTGGACAAGCTCAGGGCTGAGAACCCGGACTACAAGGTGATAGGACTGTGCCCCAACCTGCAAGATCCCGCCGAGGTAGAGAAGGCAGTGGCCACCGTGAAGGAGACCTTCGGCAGCCTGGACATCATGGTGAACAACGCGGGCGTCTCCGCCAGGGAGAGCATCTACGACTACAAGCCCGAGGACTTCGCAAAGACCATGTCCCTGAACGTGAACGCGGTATTCAACTGCGCCCAGGCCGCGGCCAAGGTCATGAAGGAGCAGGGGGGCGGCGTCATCCTGAACACCAGCTCCATGGTCAGCATCTACGGACAGCCCTCCGGCGTGGCCTATCCCGCTTCCAAGTTCGCCGTCAACGGCCTGACCAAGTCCCTGGCCAGGGAGCTGGGCAAGGACAACATCCGCGTCAACGCGGTGGCCCCCGGCGTCACCAGGACGGACATGGTGGCAGTGCTGCCCGAGGAGGTCATCAAGCCCATCATTGCGGGCATCCCTCTGGGCCGCGTGGGCGAGCCCGAGGACGTGGCCAATGCCTTCCTGTACCTGGCCAGCGACATGGCCAGCTACGTCACAGGCGTGATTCTGTCCGTGGACGGGGCCGCCAGGACCTGATTGCCCCAGGATTTGCGGGACGGCCTGCGGAAGTCTGCGGCAGGCCGTCCCGACAGTGTCCTGAAATCAAAAAAATAGTAAAATAATGAAAAAAATTTGTTGACAAAACTTGTTTCTCATTGTATACTAACAAAGTCGGCAGCGCGGACAGGCAATAAAGCGTTTTGCAAATATGGCGAGATAGCTCAGTTGGCTAGAGCATGCGGTTCATACCCGCAGTGTCGAGGGTTCAAATCCCCCTCTCGCTACTAGAAAGAATGCTCGGAAATGTAATATTTTCGGCATTCTTTTTAAGTGCGCATCATGTTGCACACAGGGCCGCATGTGGCCCGTATATGTACTGTATGGCTATGTACTGTATGGAATAGAAGGCTTTCCGGAGGAGAAGAATATGGTTATCAGACGTGGGGAAGAAAGGGATCTGATAGGAATAGGCAGGCTGCTGGGACAGGTCCTGGCGGTGCATCACGACGGGAGGCCGGATCTGTTCAAGGGCGACACGAAAAAGTATACGGACGAGGAGCTTCTGGCTATTTTATGCGATGACAAAAGGCCCGTATTCGTTGCGGTAGATGAGGACGAATATGTAATGGGCTATGCATTCTGCGTATTTCAACAGCATTTTAACGACAACATATTGACGAATATCAGGACATTGTATATCGATGATTTATGTGTGGACGAGGGCTTAAGAGGGAAGCATATAGGCAGAAGCCTGTATGAGCATGTGCTGGAGTTTGCCAGAAGAGAGGGCTGCTATAACCTGACATTGAACGTATGGGAGTGCAATCAGGGTGCGAAGAGATTCTATGAAGGCTGCGGGCTGGTGCCCCAGAAGACCGGAATGGAGAAGATACTATAGGCAGCGCAAATTTTCAGCGTAGATTTGAGGAAAGGAAAGTCAGGTAGGTTCAGAATGAACGAATGGAACAATGCGCCGACGCAGGGACTGTCGGCGGAGCAGGAGCTGACGGAGCGTCAGGATGAGGCGGCAGGGATGCAGGAGGCTGCAAAGGCAGAAGAGCGGACAGAGGCAGCGCAGACGGCCGGAGAGACGGATTGGAATGGGGCGGAGGAGCTGCCGGAGAGCAGGGAAAGCTCCATGGCCGGACAGGAGGAAGCTGTCGGGCAGGAAGACATGGAAGAAGAGCCGGGGACGGACGAATCTGAGGAAACGGAAGAGACCGACGAGTGGGAGGCGGAAGAGCTCTCTGCGGAGGTCGAGGAGACAGAAGAGACAATGGAGACAATAGCGGCTGCGCCGGAAGAGGGCGCAGAGGGCGTGAAGCCGCAGGCACGGACAGACGGCAGCGAGGGAGAGGCCGCGGATTCCGCCAGCCTGGCCTCCATCGAGCCCCTTTTGGACGAGCGCATCGTGCGGGCCGTGCGGGAGATGGGCTTCGAGAAGCTGACGCCCATCCAGGTGCAGGCCATTCCCTATCTGCTGGACGGCGAGGACATCATCGGACAGGCCCAGACGGGCACGGGCAAGACGGCGGCCTTCGCCATCCCTGCCCTGCAGAAGATAGACCCTGACCTGCGGAAGCTCCAGACCATCATCCTCTGCCCCACCAGGGAGCTTGCCATGCAGGCCGCGGAGGAGATCCGCAACATCGCCAAATTCATGCACGGCATCAAGGTGCTGCCCGTCTATGGCGGACAGGACATCAGCAAGCAGATCAGGGGGCTGAAGGACGTGCAGATCGTGGTGGGCACTCCGGGCCGCGTGATGGATCATATGCGCCGCCGCACCATCAAGCTTGACTACGTGAACATGGTAGTGCTGGACGAGGCGGACGAGATGCTGGACATGGGCTTCCGGGAGGACATGGAGCTGATACTGGGCGAGATTCCCAATGCCCATCAGACGGCCCTGTTCTCCGCCACCATGCCCCAGCCCATCCTGGAGATCGCCAACCGGTTCCAGAAGGACGCCAGGCTGGTGCGGGTGGCGGCAAAGGAGCTGACGATTCCTCTGGTGTCCCAGAGATACTATAGAGTGAAGAGCCACGACAAGGACGCGGCCTGCATCCGTCTGCTGGAGTACTATCAGCCCAAGCTGTGCCTGATCTTCTGTAATACGAAGATCAAGGTGGACGAGGTGTCCGAGCTGCTGAAGAAGGCGGAGTTCCGGGCCGAGGGGCTTCACGGGGACATGTCCCAGCACCAGAGGGATGTGGCCATGAACCATTTCCGGAACGGCAGCACCAATATCCTGATCGCTACGGACGTGGCGGCCAGGGGCATCGATGTGGACAATGTGGAGGTGGTCATCAATTATGACCTGCCTCAGGACAATGAATATTATGTGCACCGCATCGGCCGGACGGGCCGGGCGGGGAAGACGGGACGGTCTTTCACCTTCGTCAGCGGCAGGGAGCTTTTCCGCCTCCGCCAGATAGAGCGGTTCTGCCATACCACCATCGAGGAGAGGGAGCTTCCCAATGCCTCCAAGGTGATGCAGGCCAAGGCGGAGAAATACCTGAACCGTTCCTGGGAGCTGCACGGCCGGGACGATATCGATCTGATGAAGAGCTATGTGGAACGGAAGATGGAGGAAGAGGGCTGCGATGCCCTGGATCTGGCTGCCGTCATGCTGAAATATCATATCGGGGAC
>CAMTBF010000231.1 GCA_947068385.1 uncultured Lachnospiraceae bacterium | reverse complement strand
CGCAACAGTCTTCCGTGGAAATTTTTTATGCCTTTCGTTTATTAAGGAAAAAGTATCATCTTCCTGGCGCTACAGCCCCTTGCGGTATTCCCGGGGCGTGGTGCCGTAATAGCCCCGGAAGGCGGCGGAGAAATGCTCCGGGGAGGAGTATCCCAGCTCCTCCGAGATGGAAGCCATGTTTTTGGACTTATCGGCGAGCAGAAGGGCGGCGGCAGACATTTTGGCCTCCGCCTTTTTCTGCTGGTAGGATTTGCCATAGTACTCCAGCAGGAGCCTCTGGGTCTGCCTTGGACTGCGGCCAAGCCTTTTGGCCAGCTCCTCCAGGGACAGGTTGCGGTACTCATAGAGGAAGTATTCTTCTATGATGACGGAGGTCAGGTCGGTGAGGCTGCTCTGGGCCGGGACGGTCTGGCCCGGGCGGGCGCTCTGATAGTTGCGGACTATGTAGATCAGCAGCTGGGACAGGAGGAGCCTGGCCTGGTCCAGGTAGCCGATGGGGCGGCGCTCCAGCTCACCGGCAAGCTGATGCATGAGGCCGTGGATGCCCTGGGCGTCCGCCCCGAACCAGAAAGGGGTGGCGGTGAAGATGTCCATTACGGGAGCGTCTTCCTTTCGCCTGGCACTTTCCTTGATCTTCAGATAGACGCAGTATTCCAGCATGGGCTCCTGGGGCAGCGGGGCCTGCGCGTGCTCCACATGGGGGCCGGTGACGAAGAGGGTGTTCGGCCCGATGTCAAAAACATGACCGTCAGCCGTGAGCTTTCCGTATCCCGAGGGGATGTAGTGGATTTCATAGCTGCCGCTCCCATGGCTGTGGGAGGGGATGGTGCGCAGGAAGCGCTCGCAGGTCATATTGACGGCCTGGACAGGGATGCCCTCCAGGGAAAACGAGAGGTTCAGGTTCAGACGGCTGGGGTTCATGGGAAGGACTCCTTTCATGGAAAAATCTGTTTTTGGGACAAGGCTTTTTTATTCTAACATAAAAAAGATACAAAAACACGACATTTTTATAAAAAAGACGGCAGATATCCCGCTTAAAAACAGGCCCCGGTTCGTATATAATCAGGATAGGATCAAAGTACGGATCAGCAGGGCGATACGCCTGCGGAAAGCGAGGGAAAGCATGGCTGTAAAAATGTTGATGAAGGGCGCGGTGCTGCCCGGCGACAGCACGGTGGAGCTAAAGGATTTCGAGGTGCCCGTGCCGGGGCACGGACAGGTGCTGGTGCAGACCAGGGCCACCACGATCTGCGGCAGCGACATCCGCTGCATCTACAGGGAGCACACGGGGAAAGGGCCCGAGGGGTACATCCCGGGCATGGTGGCGGGCCATGAGCCCTGCGGCGTCATCGTGGAGGAGGGGGAGGGCCTGAGGCGCTTCAAAAAGGGCGACAGGGTCATCGTGTACCACATCTCCGGCTGCGGCGTGTGCAACGACTGCCGGAGGGGCTATTACATCTCCTGCAAGAGCAGGTTCCGCCAGGCTTACGGCTGGCAGCGCAACGGCGGCATGGCCCCCTACATCCTGGCGGAGGAGAAGGATCTCATCGAGCTGCCTGAGGAGCTGACCTACAAGGACGGCGCCCAGGTGGCCTGCGGCTTCGGCACGGTCTATGAGGCCATCGAGAAGATCGGCGTCTGCGGCAACGACGCAGTGCTGGTGACGGGCCTGGGGCCTGTGGGTCTGGCGGCGCTGATGTTGGCCAAGGCCATGGGAGCCAACCGGCTGATTGGGGTGGAGATGAACGAATACCGCATAGAGCTGGCCAAGAAGCTGGGGCTGGCGGATTATGTGTTCAGGCCGGGCGAGGACGCGCTGGAGCAGATTCTGGCCGTCACGGGAGGCAGGGGCGTGGAACGGGCCATCGATGCTTCCGCCAATGACGCGGGCAGGCAGCTGGCCATCCGCGCCACCAGGGAGTGGGGCAAAATCGCTTTCGTAGGGGAGGGCGGCACCTGCACCTTCCAGCCCAGCCCTGACATCATCCACGGCCAGAAGACCATCTACGGCTCCTGGGTGACGTCCCTGTGGAAGATGGAGGAGCTGGTGGAGCGCCTGGTACGCTGGGGCATCCATCCGGAGGATCTGATTACCCATGAATTCCCTATCGAAAAAGCGGCAGAGGCTTATCGGCTGATGGCAGAGGGGACATGCGGCAAGGTGGCGGTGACATTCCCGGAGTAGAAAGGAAAAGATGGGCAGCGACTTATGGCAAAGTCGCGAAGGCGCACGAGAGGAACTATCATGAGGTACTTTCGAATGAGAGTTCCTCTCATGGAGGTGTGCCGAAGGGACTTTGGCTTCAGTGCTGTCGCGCAGCGACTATATATAGGAGGCATGGATATGGCATATGGAATAGACCAGGACAGAATCCCCGCCAGGATTCTGCGGGGCGGGGAGAGAATCCCCTGCATGGGGCTGGGGACCTTCGGTTCTGACAAGTACGGCCCGGAGGAAATCGCGGAGGCCGTATACGGCGCGGTGAGATATGGCTATCGGTTCATCGACTGCGCATCGGTGTACCAGAATGAGGACAGGATCGGACAGGTGCTTGGCCGCCTGTTCGCGGAAGGCGCAGTGGAGCGCAGGGACCTTTTCATCACATCCAAGGTTTGGAACGACATGCACGGCCAGGGGCAGGTAGAGGAGTCCTGCAAAAAGAGCCTGGCGGATCTGGGGCTTAAGTATCTGGATCTGTATTTCGTCCACTGGCCCTTCCCCAACTACCATGCGCCGGGCTGCGCAGGGGATTCCAGGAACCCGGACTCCAGGCCCTTTTCGGTGGAGGAGTTCATGGCCACCTGGAGGCAATGCGAGGAGCTGGTGGACAGCGGGCTGGTGCGCTACATCGGCATGAGCAATATGACTGTCCCCAAGCTGGAGGCCGTCCTGCCCCTGTGCCGGATACAGCCCGCGGCCCTGGAGATGGAGCTGCATCCGTCCTTCCAGCAGCCGGAGCTGTTCGATTACGCCCGGCAGCACGACATCCTGCCCATCGGCTACTGCCCAATCGGCTCCCCTTCCAGGCCGGAGCGGGACAGGACGGCGGAGGACGTGGCGGACGGTGAGCTGCCCGCGGTGGCTCAGGCCGCCAGGGCCCATGGCGTGCACCCGGCGCTGATCTGCCTGAAATGGGCGGTGCAGCGGGGCCAGGTGCCCATCCCCTTCTCCGTGAAGCCATCCCAGTATGAGGCGAACCTGCGATGTGCCACGGAAGACCCTCTGACGGAAGGGGAGATGGAGGCCATTGCCAGGGAGGACAGGAACTGCCGCCTAATCAAGGGGCAGGTGTTCCTCTGGGAAGGGGCCCGGGGCTGGGAGGATTTATGGGACACGGAGGGCTTGGCCTTGAAGTGAGCCATTGCAAAGGAGCCAGTGGGCGCGTAAACGGCAGTTGGGCCACAGAAAGCCAATCAGCAGCAGAAAAGCGGTTATATGATATGAAGCCAGCGAAAGGAGAACAGCCATGTATGATATGACAAAATACCTGAATACAATAGAGGAGGTCATCGCGGGAGGCCCCTATCAGGACACCTGGGAATCCCTGTCCCGGTATACCGTGCCGGAATGGTACAAAAACGCGAAATTCGGCATTTTCATCCACTGGGGGATCTACAGCGTGCCTGCCTTCGGCAGCGAATGGTACTCCCGGAACATGTACGTGAAGGATTCCCCGGAGTATAAGCACCACGTGGAGACCTATGGGAAGCATGCGGATTTCGGCTACAAGGATTTCATCCCCATGTTCACGGCGGACAAGTTCGACCCGGACGCCTGGGCGGAGCTGTTCGCGCAGGCCGGGGCCAGGTACGTCGTGCCGGTGGCGGAGCACCACGATGGCTTCCAGATGTACGAAAGCGAGATTTCCCACTGGAATGCCGCCCAAATGGGGCCAAAGCGGGACGTGCTGGGACAGCTGGAGGAGAGCTGCCGGAAGCTTGGCATGGAAATCGGCGCGTCCAGTCACCGGGTGGAGCATTGGTTCTTCATGGGCCACGGCAGGGAATATGACAGTGATGTCAGGGAGCCCATGGAGAGAGGGGACTTCTACTGGCCCGCCATGCCGGAGCCGGAGAGTCTCCAGGACCTGTACAGCGAGCCCATGCCCACAGAGGAGTTCCTCCAGGATTGGCTGGTGCGGTGCTGCGAGATCGTGGACAAGTACCGACCGAAGATCGTCTACTTCGACTGGTGGATACAGCACAGCGCGGTGCGGCCTTACCTGCGGAAGTTTGCGGCTTATTATTACAATCGGGCAGCCCAGTGGGGAAGCGATGCCGTGATCAATTACAAGCATGACGCTTTCCTCTTCGGCACCGCGGTACCGGATGTGGAGCGGGGACAGTTCGCGGACATCAAACCGTATTTCTGGCAGACGGATACCGCCATCGCCCTGAATTCCTGGGGCTATACGGAGCACAACGATTTCCGCACGGCCCAGGACATCATCTGTGACCTGGTGGATATCGTCAGCAAAAACGGCTGCCTGCTGCTGAACGTGGGCCCCAAGCCCGACGGCACGATCACGCAGGAGGATAGGGCTGTCCTGCTGAAAATCGGAGCATGGCTGAAGACCAACGGAGAGGCGATTTACGGTTCCCGGGTCTGGCGCAGATACGGAGAAGGGCCTACGCAGGTAGTGGACGGCCAGTTCTCCGACAGCATCAAAAAGAATTTCACGTCCCAGGATTTCCGTTTCACCACGGCAGACGGCTATCTGTACGCCATTGCCATGAAATGCAGCGGGGACGGGGAATACTGCATCCGCTCCCTGGGGATTCAGGATGCCTCCAGGCAGGCGAATTTCCATGGAATCATCCTGGATGTGGAGGTTCTGGGCTGCAGTGAAAAGCCCCAGTGGAGCCGGGACGAGAAGGGGCTGCATATCAGCAGCGGCTTTGTGGGCGACGGGCCGATAGTCTTCCGACTGAGGCTGGAGTGAACACAGGAGCGCATTTCCCAGACATTCGACTTCCGGCGTTTGAGATAACAGAATCGCTCTGATAAAACGAAACGGTGACGTTGTATACCAGGCATCACCGTTTCTTTCAAATGCATTATGAGGCATATCAGACCGGCATCCCTGCGCATTCCGGCACAATCAATTTACAGATATCTAGTCACACCCTATTTCCTTGCTAAGGTAGCCCAGAAGGTGGGCACCCCATGGTCATGGAGGAACCCTTCGCCGTTGGTGTCCTCATACAGGTCCACCAGCTGGAAGCCCGCCTTGATCTGCCCGCGGATCTGCTCCTCCAGGGTATGGGAGAACTGTATGCCGTCATCGTTTTTTTCCAGGAGGGCCATGAGCCTTTGGTCCTTCAGCGGATTGAAGGGGAGGGAGTAACGGATCTCCCCTTCATTCTCGTCCTCGTCAAAGAGGAAATTCACCCCATTGTCCAGCCCTGCCATCAGCAGCCCGCCGGGCTTTAGGATGCGGTGGCATTCCCGCCAGACATGCATCACGTCCTCGATGTAGCAGTTGGAGACCGGGTGGAAGACCAGGTCGAAGGACGCGTCCGCAAAGGGAAGGGGCTTGGTCATGTCCCCACGGATGGCCTGGATCTGGTACCCTTCCCGCCTGGCCACCATGAGCTCGCTCTCAATCTGGCGGGGAGAATTGTCCAGCACGGTACAGTTCGCGCCCAGGGCGGCGAAGATGGGCATCTGCTGCCCGCCGCCGGAGGCCAGCCCCAGGACGTCCGCGCCGGAGAGGGCCGGATACCAGTCTTTCGGCACCGGCTTGGTGGGGGTAAGCACCATGTCCCACTCTCCCCGGAGGGCAGCGGCGTACTGCTCATGGGAGATGGGAACGCCCCATTCCCAGCCTTCTTCTATCCATCTGTCGATAGTTTCCGCATTGATTTCCGTATAATTCATGTAAGTACCTCCCTGGTTCAAAGCAATCCAATGATAAGGAAAGAAAAGCTTCCTATGAGAGGGATTATACAGAAGAAAGAACCGGATGTCAACAAAACGCTTCGGTTCCGGTGAAGGTGGAATGCTCTTGATTCCGTGGAATGCCATACAATTTTACGGATAATCCCTACAAAGAATTATTTGTGATTCAAGTAGAACTATGGTATAATAATTTTGCTTTAACAACGCATAAAGCTAGGGGGACGCAATAAGGGGGATGACATTGAGTCCAAAATTCCTGCCGAACTGCGGGATGCGAATGGAACCACACTCCGTTTCATCGAGGTCAAGGGATGATCTTGTTGCCAGGTGCGATCGCTAATGCGCTTAGTGCAGCTTTAGTC
>CAMTBF010000230.1 GCA_947068385.1 uncultured Lachnospiraceae bacterium | reverse complement strand
CAGGGTGATGTCTTTGCCTGTGCGCATCCCTGTGAGGAAATTGTGGAAGTATATTTTATCTCTGCTGTGCATTCCGTTCCTTTCCGGTGTTCTCTCATTGGTCTGAAGATGCTGGCGGAAGAGCTGCAGTCCGTTTGGAGCTTATTATATCAAATTTCAGTACAGAAATCAACGATAGATGCGGTATGGCTTTACACCAAAATGATTGACAACAAGCCTTAAAGGGGTATAATATAAATAGATTTATCATAAAAAGAATTATCTAAATATCATAATCTATAGACCATAGCGCCCAGGGAGGTACAGACATGCAATTCATAGGCAGGCAGGCCGAATTAGCGAAACTGAACGAGGAATACAGCCGGGACAGCAGCTTCGTGGTAATCTACGGGCGGCGGAGGGTGGGCAAGACCACCCTGATCAAGGAGTTCCTGAAAGGAAAGAGGGCCTTTTATTTCCTCGCCACGGAGGAGCTGGAGGGCCAGAGCATGAAGCGGCTGGCCGGCGTGGTGGCGCGGGCCACCGGGAACAGCCTGCTGCAGAAGGCGGCCTTCGGCGACTGGCTGGACCTGTTCCAGGTGATAGCCGAGTACAGGCCGGAGGAGAAGAAGGTCCTGGTGCTGGATGAATTTCCCTACCTGGTCAGGGCGAACCCGGCATTCCCCTCCATCCTGCAGAACGCATGGGACGAGCTGCTGAAGGACAGCGCAGTCATGGTGATTCTCTGCGGCTCCCTGATGGGCATGATGCAAAAACACGCCCTTTCCTACGACAGCCCCCTGTATGGGCGGCGGACGGCGCAGATCCGTCTGGCTCCCCTGCCTTTTACGGAGGTTTACGCGGCGCAGGCTCTGACCTTCTCGGAGGCGGTGGAGCAGTATTCCGTCACCGGCGGCGTCCCCAAGTATCTGGAATTCTTTCAGGACGGGCGGGAACTGCGGCGGCAGCTCATGGACACGGTCCTGTCGAAGAACGGCTTTCTCTATGAGGAACCTTACTTTCTGCTGAAGAGCGAATCCATGACAGCGGTGAACTATTTCTCCATCATCAAAGCCATCGCCGATGGCAGCCACAAACTGGGGAAGCTGGCAGGCGTGCTGGGACAGGAGACGTCCGCGCTGACGCCCTATCTGGCCACCCTTGCGGATCTGGGGTTCATCGAAAAGCAGACGCCGGTCACGGAGAAGAATCCGGAAAAGTCCAGGAAGGGACTGTACTTCATCGCGGACGGCTTCCTGCGGTTCTGGTTCCGCTATATCTATCCCTATAAAGGGGAGCTGGAGCTGGACAATAGGCAGATCGTCCTGGACGAGCTGGACAAGGACTTTGTGGAGAGATTCGCGGCATTTGCCTATGAGGACATCTGCAGGGAAATCTTTTCCAGCCTCTGCCGGAGAGGGGAGGTGGATTTCCTGCCCTCCCGCGTCGGCTCCTACTGGAGCAACGACTATGACAACGACGCCCAGATCGACGTCATGGCTGTAGACCATCGGAACAGGAGGATATTCGCCGGGGAATGCAAGTACCATAAAAAGCCTGTGGACGCCCCTGTATATTTTGCCCTGAAGGAGAAGGTGGCCGTCTCCCGGGAGATACGCGGCGCCTTTCCCGGCTATGGGGTTCTGTATGGCGTATTCAGCAGAAGCGGCTTTACGCCCAGGCTGACGGAGCTGGCCGGAGAGAGCGGAGGGCCGATCCTGATCCAGGAGATTCATGTGGTCAGAGGGCTACCGGAATCGGCACAGAAAGCAGCCAGCATGCGGGTGCCGAAAAGAATTGATAAAATGCGGGAATGCTGATACAATAGATTCCAATACGCATCCCGGATTCACACCCGGAAAAGAGGAGGAAGCAAATGGGACTGCTTGACATATTCAGGAAGAAAGACAGGGATGACGGCACGTACCGCCGGGACAGGAGCCGGGACGGGGAGCTGTATGGCGGCTTTGACGGTTATGGGGGAAACGGAGCCGCCACAGAGAAGGATTTCCGCATCACGGTGGAGGACGTGTTCGGCATCACGGGCCGTGGCACTGTCGTCACGGGGCGGGTGGAGTCCGGCTCCGTCAACGTGGGGGACATCGTGCGGCTGAGGCGCATGGACGGCAGTGGCAGAGACGTGGCCGTCACAGGGATAGAGATGTTCCGGAAGATGATGGACATGGCGAAGCAGGGGGACAATGTAGGGCTGCTGCTGGATGTGGGGAAAAACGGCGTGGGCCGGGGAGACGTGCTGGAGAGCATAACCGGATTTGAGGATTGAGAGGGGGATGGCCATGCGGGGATTGTATACAGAGAAAGTGGCAAATGAAAAGATTCCCTTCGGGCGGCTGGTAAGCGAGATCTTGGATCGGCATGACAGGGATGCTGCTTCCGCGCAGGCCCGGGAGAACGCCCCGGCCCTGGAGGCGGATGCCCCGGAGGCGGAAGGCCCGGACATCCTGGCGGAGCGGTTCTGCGACGACGGGGAGGGCGAGGTCAACCGCTACAACGTATATAAGATTACGGCAGGAGGGAAATGCTATGTGCTGAAGAAGTCCGATGACGCGGAAATCGGCGTGTATGAGCGCTTCCTGAAGGGCCAGGGGCTTCCGGCCCCGGATTATTTCGGCAGCGCCCGGTGGGGCGGGAAGCAGTGGATCCTGATCGAGTACGTGCCGGGGACGGATCTGCGGGAATATGCGCCGGACATGGGGCTTGCCTGCGCCGAGAGCATCAGCCGGATCGCCAACCGCTACTGGCAGGAGGACGAGGCGGATTTTGCCCGGAAGAGACAGGATGACCGGTTCGAGCGCTACTGGAAGCGGATCAATAAAAGGGCGGAATGCCTGAAGGGGGAGCCGGTCTTGAAGGAGGCCTATGACCGTTTCCTGGAGCGCCAGCTCACCTGCCCAAGGACGCTCTCCAACGGGGACTTCCTGCAGTTCAACGCTATTTTCCGGGACGGGAAGGTGACCCTGGTGGACTGGGCCTTCGGCGGCATCATGCCCTACTCTCTGGACATCGCCAGGATGATAGCCCACGGCACCGAGGACAGGCGGACGTTCCCTTTTTACATGACCCGGGCCCATAAGGAGCTGTTCGTGGAAAGGACATATGAGCTGCTGGAGCATAAGCCTCCCCACGAGCGGTATCTGGCGGACGTCCGCCTGGCGGTGCTGAACGAGTACATCGAGTTCATCGAGAGCGACCTGCTGGACAGCTCCCAGGCCAGGGACGAGGTGTTCGACTATTACTACACCCATGCGCTGGCGCTGGCTGAGGAAATTCTGCATGAGAAGGGCATGTGACGCGCAGGCCGCACCGGCTGCGGCGGTGGGAGGAGACAAGGAGGCTTAAGATGAAGAGAATCGCGCTGATCAGCGATGTCCATGGCAACTACAAGGCCCTGGAGGCCTTTCTGCAATACATCGCCGGGCACCCGGTGGAGGGCATCATCTGTCTGGGGGATTACGTGACGGACAGCCCCTACCCGGAGTGCACCATGGCCCTTCTGTACGAGATGCGTAGACGCTATGAGTGCTGGATGCTGCGGGGCAACAGGGAGGACTACCTCCTGAACAACAGAGACAATAGAGAAGGCTGGAAGCCCTCATCCTCCAATGGCACGCTGTTCTATACATTACAGCATATGACGGAGACAGACCTGACGTTTTTCGCCTCCCTCCCCACGGAGGGGGAGCTGTGCCTGGAGGGCTGCCCCGCCCTGTACCTGTGCCACGGCACCCCGGGCCGGGTCCGGGGGAATGTCCACGAGGAGCCGGGCCTGAAGGAGAAGGTGCTGAAGGAGGTTTCTTATCCCTATCTGCTGGGCGGGCACAGCCACCACCAGGAGATTGACAGCCGCTTCGGAACCACCTATATCAACCCCGGCTCCCTGGGCTTTGCCGTAGACGGCGTGGGGCGGAGGGCCCAGTTCGCCATACTGACAGGAGTGTCAGAAAAATGGGAGGCGGAATTCCTGTCCATCCCCTATGACGTGGAGGCTTATCTGCGGGACTTTACCGAGAGCGGCGTGGACGAGATGGGCATGACCCTAAACCGTGCAATCAAAAAGAGCCTTGTGACGGGCGTCAACTATTTCTTCAAATGCATCCTGGCCATGGAGGCGCGGGCAAAGGAGATGGGCCTGGCCTCCATGCCGCAGGTGCCGGAATCGGAATGGGAGAAGCTGGCGGAGCGGTTCGGGCTGTGAGCCAGGAGGGGAAAATGAAATTTTTGCTGGTGGCGGTGAACGCCAAATACATCCATTCCAACCCCGCCGTCTACAGCCTGCGGGCCTGCGCGGGGGAGGGGCTGCGGCGGCATGTGGAGCTGGCGGAATATACCATCAACCAGCCCATGGCGGAGATCCTTGCGGACATCTATGCCAGGAGGCCGGACGCCATCGGCTTTTCCTGCTATATATGGAACTGGCGGCTGGTGCGGGAGCTGCTGGGGGAGCTGCCCAAGCTCCTGCCGGATGCGGCGCTCTGGCTGGGCGGCCCGGAGGTCTCATATGACGCGGATGTCATATTGAGGGGATATCCGCAGGTAGCGGGCATCATGGTGGGCGAGGGAGAGATTACCTTCCGGGAGCTTCTGGACTATTATGTAAAAGGCCCCAGGGCAGCAGAGAGCGAGGGTGCGGAACCCAGGGGCGTGGACGATGCGGGCCGCCGGGAAGCGGGCCCTGCCCTGGGGCTTGCGGACATCCCCGGCCTGTGCCTCCCCACAGGCTATACCCCGTGCCGCCCCCTGACGGATTTGAGCGCCATCCCCTTCCTGTACGATGACCTGGCCCCTTTCGAGAACCGGATCCTGTACTACGAGAGCAGCAGGGGCTGTCCCTTCCGGTGCAGCTACTGCCTCTCTTCCATAGAAAAACAGGTGCGGCTGCGGGATATGGATATCGTAAAGAGGGAGCTGCAGTTTTTCCTGGACCACCGGGTCAGGCAGGTGAAATTCATAGACCGCACCTTCAACTGCAGCCATTCCCATGCCATGGCAATCTGGACATACCTTCTGGAACATGACAACGGTGTCACAAATTTCCACTTTGAGATCTCCGCCGACCTCCTGCGGGAGGACGAGATAGAGCTGCTGAACCGCTTCCGCCCGGGGCTGGCGCAGCTGGAGATCGGCGTCCAGACGGTGAACCCCGGGACGCTGGAGGCCATCCGGCGCACCGCGGATTTGGAGCGGCTGGAAAGCGCGGTGGCGGCCATCCGCCGGGGCGGGAACGTGCACCTGCACCTGGACCTGATAGCCGGGCTCCCCTATGAGGGCTATGAGAGCTTCGGGAAATCCTTTGACCGGGTCTACCGTATGCGCCCCCATCAGCTGCAGCTTGGCTTCCTGAAGGTGCTGAAGGGCTCCGAGATGTGGGAGCGGGCCGCAGAGTACGGCATCCGCTACCTGGAGCAGCCCCCCTACGAGGTGCTGTGCACCGACTGGCTCTCCTATGAGGAGGTGCTGCGGCTGAAGCGGATCGAGGAGATGGTGGAGCTGTACTACAACAGCGGCCAGTTCACCCATACCCTGCCCTTCCTGGAGAAGGCCTTCCCCGGCCCCTTTGCCATGTACGGGGCGCTGGCGGAGTTCTATGAGGAGAAGGGCTATCTTACGGCCAGCCCGGCCCGGGCCTACCGATACCAGGCGCTGCTGGACTTTGCCGGGAGGCGCGACCCGAGGCGGAGGGAGGCGTACAGGGAGCTTTTGACCTATGACCTGTATCTGAGGGAGAACGCAAAGAGCAGGCCGGGATTCGCCCCGGACATTTCGGCCTGGAAGGAGGCCGCGAGAAGCTTTTACAGGGAGGAGGAGCAGAAGCGCAGATACCTGCCGGACTACGAAGGGTTCGACAGCAGGCAGCTTGCCAGGATGACCCACCTGGAGCCCTTTGCCTATCCGGTATGGGACATTGACCGGATGGCGGAAGGATATGCCGCTTACGGGGCCGGGGAAGGCCCGAAGCATACATTTGTGCTGTTCGATTACCGGAGGCGCGATCCCCTGACATGGGAAGCCGCAGCGCAGACGATCGGGGACTGAAAAGTCAATACAATACGCCCACGATGCCGTCCAGGCTCTGCTTCAGGTGGCGCAGGATAGCGCTCTTGTTGGCGGAGCGCAGGCCCTCCGCGGTGCGCATCATCTCCTCGATTTTGTCCCCTCTGCCCCGGGCGGCCCAGTAGTCCGCCAGCTGGCAGTAGGTCCGGCTGATGTCCGTATTTGTGCTGACGGCGAATTCCATGAGGACGACGGCCTCGTCTGCATGCCCGGCCTCCAGCAGCGCGTCCGCCCACTTCTGCAGGGTGCGGGCCAGCAGGGTATAGT
>CAMTBF010000229.1 GCA_947068385.1 uncultured Lachnospiraceae bacterium | reverse complement strand
TATTCCCCAACCTGGACGCGGGCAACATCGGCTACAAGCTGGTGCAGCGCCTGGGCGGCGCGGAGGCCTACGGCCCCATGCTCCAGGGCATCGCGAAGCCCGTCAACGACCTGTCCAGGGGCTGCTCCTGGCAGGACATCGTAGGCGTCGTAGCCCTCACCGCCGTGCAGGCACAGCTGGTATAGACTATATAATTAAGAAAGGAAATAAGCGACCATGAAAGTGTTAGTGATCAATTGCGGGAGCTCCTCCCTGAAATTCCAGCTGATCGACTCCGACACCGAGCAGTGCCTGGCCAAGGGCCTCTGCGAGCGGATCGGCATCGACGGCAGCATGATAACCTACGCCCCTGAGGACGGCGAGAAGGAGAAAACCGTCACCCCCATGCCCGACCACACCGAGGCGATCCGCCTGGTGCTGGAGGCATTGACCAACCCGAAGACCGGCGTGGTGGCCAGCCTGGACGAAATCGGCGCGGTGGGCCACCGGGTGGTGCACGGCGGGGAGAGATTCGCCCAGTCCGTGGTGCTGGACGAGGAAGTGCTGGCCGCAGTGGAGGAGTGCAACGACCTCGCCCCCCTGCACAACCCGGCGAACCTGATCGGCATCGAAGCCTGCAGGAAGCTGATGCCGGATACCCCCATGGTGGGCGTGTTCGACACCGCTTTCCACCAGACCATGCCGGAGGAGGCCTATATGTACGGCCTGCCCTATGAATATTATCAGAAATACAAGGTCAGGAGGTACGGCTTCCACGGCACCAGCCATTCCTACGTGTCCAAGAGGGCGGCGGAAGTCCTGGGAAAGGCCTATGAGGACCTGAAGATCATCGTGTGCCACCTGGGCAACGGCGCCAGCATCTCCGCCGTGAAGAACGGCAGGTGCGTGGACACCTCCATGGGCCTGACCCCTCTGGAGGGCCTGATGATGGGCACCCGATCCGGGGACATCGACCCGGCCATCATCGAGTTCCTGGCCCACAAGGAGGACAGGAACATCGGCGAGGTCATGGCCGTGCTGAACAAGAAATCCGGCGTTCTGGGCCTTTCGGACAATCTGTCCTCGGATTTCCGCGACCTGGAGGACGGCTACAACGCAGGGGATCCCAATGCGGTCCGCGCCATGAAGGCCTACTGCTACCGGGTGGCGAAGTACATCGGCTCCTATGTGGCGGCCATGAACGGCGTGGACGTCATCTGCTTCACCGCGGGGATAGGAGAGAACGCGCCGCTGGTGCGCACCTTTGTCTGCGAATACCTGGGCTACCTGGGCGTGGAGCTGGACCAGGAGGCTAACGGGAAGCGGGGCCGGGATATCGTGATCACCACCCCGGACAGCCGCACGACGGTCATGGTGATCCCCACCAATGAGGAGCTCGCCATCGCCAGGGAGACCGTGCGCCTGGTAAAATGAGCCCGGTTGGTCGTCGGACAGGCTTTTCTTTACAACTATGATACAGAAATGTGGAAAATCTGTTACAATGCCGGGTTATCCTCGTAGAGAAGGATAGGATCATCGCGGAGATGGAAAAGGGAAAAGGCTGCTGTGGCAGATGGAGGAAAAGCGTGAGGGACGACAGGAGATACGACAGAAGGGAAGCATATGGGGAGAAGGAGGCGTTCCGTGGAAGAGGGCCATACGGCGGGGAGGAATTCCACGGGAGAAGGGCTGGCCGGGGAGAGTACGGCGGCAGGCCACTGCCACGCCGGATGCGGGAGCGGGGGGCTGTGAGAAAGCGCAGGGAGATCCGCTTTCTGATCCTCTGCCTGCTTCTCGGGGCGAATCTGCTGCTCCTGCTGGAGCTCCGGCTCCGGATCAGGGGGCTGGACAGGGCGCTGGATCAGACCGTGAACCGGGCGGAAGTCAGCGTGCGGGAGGACGATATCCCGGAGCCGGAATCCCGGAAGGAAGAGGACGTGCCGAATCGGACATATGCCTCCGCGGGGGCGGAAGCCGGCGGCGACACGGTGGACTATGTGGACAAATGCGGCCTTGCGCAGGTGGACATGCCCATGGACCGCAGCCCCGAGGAGGTGCTGGTCTGCCTGCAGGAGCTGTCCCAGGACAATGAGCAGATCGCGGAAATCTATGAGCAGCATTCCCGTTACTCCGATGACATGCTAAAGGCCCTGGCCAACAATCCGGAGATGGCGGATTTCGTGATGAATTCCCTGGACAAAGGGGCAAGGCCGTCCTATACGGGCCTGTCGGAGCTGGAGAAGAGCCAGGACTACCCCCTTTTCCTGCAGTGGGATCCCAGGTGGGGATACGAGAGCTACGGGGACGACAATATCGGCCTGTCCGGCTGCGGGCCCACCTGCGTCTCCATGGCCATGTACTACCTGCTGCGGGACGAGAGCATCACCCCGGAGACGGTGGCCAGGTACAGCATGGACAACGGCCATTATGTCATGGGCACCGGCACGGCATGGGCATTGCTGGAGGAGTTCCCGGAGACCTGCGGGATCGGCGTGGAGCAGCCCGCCGTCTCGGAGCAGACCATGAAGAATGCCCTGGACAAGGGCGGCGTCATCATCTGCTCCATGAGCCAGGGCGATTTTACGGCAGGGGGGCATTTCGTGGTCATCTACGGCTACGACTCCGAGGGCTTCTATGTCAACGATTCCAACTGCGTGGCCCGCAGCAGGGAGAAATGGGAATTCGACAGGCTGGAGTGGCAGATCAAACATATGTGGGTCTATCGGTAAAATATGGTTGCAGTTTTGTCCCAAAGGTACTAAAATAGGTACATGATCAACTGTAGAGAGAGGAAGCGACCATGAAAATCAGAACGAGATACGCGCCCAGCCCTACCGGGAAAATGCATGTGGGCAACCTGCGATCGGCTCTGTACGAGTTCCTGATTGCCAAGCATGAGGGTGGGGATTTCATGCTCCGGATCGAGGACACCGACCAGGAGCGCTTCGTGGAGGGAGCCACGGAGATCATCTACCGCACCCTGGAGCGGGTGGGCCTGAAGCATGACGAGGGACCGGACAAGGACGGCGGCTTCGGCCCCTATGTACAGAGCGAGCGGATGAAGACCGGCATCTACATGAAATATGCAAAGGAGCTGATCGAGAAGGGGGAGGCCTATTATTGCTTCTGCGACAAGGAGAGGCTGGATTCCCTGAAGACGGAAGTGGTGGAGGGGAAGGAGATCACCATCTATGACAAGCACTGCCTGTCCCTGTCCAAGGAGGAGGTGGAGGCGAACCTGGCCGCCGGCAAGCCCTTTGTGGTCCGCCAGAACAACCCCAGGGAGGGGACAACCACCTTCCACGATGAGCTCTATGGCGACATCACGGTGGAGAACGCGGAGCTGGACGACATGATCTTGATCAAATCGGACGGCTATCCCACCTACAATTTCGCCAATGTGGTGGACGACCATACCATGAACATCACCCATGTGGTGCGGGGGAACGAGTACCTGTCCTCCTCGCCCAAGTACGCCAGGCTCTATGCGGCCTTTGGCTGGGAGCCGCCCAAGTATGTGCATCTGCCCTTGGTGACGGATGAGAACCACAAAAAGCTGGCCAAGAGGGGCGGCAGCACCTCCTTTGAGGATCTGATGGAGCAGGGGTTCCTGGCGGAGGCAGTGGTGAACTTCATCGCGCTGCTGGGCTGGAGCCCGGAGGACAACAGGGAGATCTTCACGCTGGAGGAGCTGATAGAGGCTTTCGACTACCACAGGATCAGCAAGTCCCCTGCCGTATATGACATCGTGAAGCTCCGCTGGATGAACGGCGAATACATCAAGGCCATGGACTTCGATGCCTTTTATGGGATGGCGGAGCCCTATCTGAAGAAAGCCCTGACCAAGGACTTCGACCTGCGGAAGATCGCGGCCATGGTGAAGACCCGCATCGAGGTGTTCCCCGATATCCTGGAGATGGTGGACTTCTTCCAGGAGCTGCCGGAGTACGACCCTGCCATGTACACCCATAAGAAGATGAAGACGAACGCGCAGTCATCCCTGGAGGTGCTGAGCGACCTGCTTCCCCGGCTGGAGGAGCAGGAGGATTACAGCAACGACGGGCTGTTCCAGACCCTCTCGAAGTACGTGGAGGAGAAGGGGGTAAAGAACGGCTACGTGATGTGGCCGGTGCGCACCGCGGTGTCCGGCAAGCAGACCACCCCCGCCGGCGCTACCGAGATCATGGAGGTGCTGGGCAAGGAGGAGTCCCTGAAGCGGATCCGCAGGGGAATCGAGCTCCTGCAGGCCGCCCTGGGAGAGCAGTAAAAAGAAAGAATCTACAGGGGCAGCGGAGGCCTTCCCACAGGGGAGGCTTCCCGGCCCGTCTCACCGTCAGCCAATCAAAAAATCTGAAATTCTAAAATGAAATTCTAAAAAAGGAGACAGCTATGGATTTGACCAACGCCAACGAACCACAGAAGAACGCGATCATGCATCTGCGGGGCCCATGCCTGGTCCTGGCGGGGCCGGGAAGCGGCAAGACCTACACCATCACCAACCGCATCCTCTACCTGCTGGAGCAGAAAGTCCCGCCGGAGCGGATCCTGGTCATCACCTTCATGAAGGAGGCCGCCCTGTCCATGCAGGACCGCTTCCAGCAGATGGCAGGCAGCAGCGGCGCAGCCGCCAGAGGCCAGGCCTTCTACCCGGTGAACTTCGGAACCTTCCATTCCATCTTCTATCACATACTGAAAGAATCCAAAGCGCTCAAATCAAACGAGCTGCTGAAGAGCTCGGAGAAGAGAAATCTCGTCATCCCCATACTAAAGACATACGAGGCCAGGGCATATGAGGCCAGGACGGAGGCGGCAGGCGGCGACCCAAAGCAGGGGCAGAGCGCCCTGAATGAGGACGCGGCCCAGATCCTGTCAGCCATCGGCTATTACAAGAATACCATGGACATGCCCGCTGCCGCCGCCAAAGCGCCGTCCAGATGGCAGCAGGATTTCCAGGCGATTTGCCAGGAGTACGAGCAGGCGGTGAAGAGGACAGGCCGTCTGGACTTTGACGATATGCTGTACAACTGCAAGAAGCTGCTCCAGGAGGACAGAGCCGTCAGGAGCTACTGGCAGGGCCGCTTCCAGTACATACTGATCGACGAGTTCCAGGACATCAACCCGGTGCAGTACGAGGCGGTAAAGCTCTTGTCCGCAAGCCCCTACAATATCTTCGCGGTGGGGGACGATGACCAGGCCATCTACGGCTTCCGTGGCTCCCGGCCCGAATGCCTCAAGCGCTTCCAGGCGGAGTTCGGGGCAAGACAGCTCCTGCTGGACATGAACTACAGGAGCAAGCCCGAAATCGTCCAGGCCTCTCTGGCCGTCATAGAGGAGAACAAGGACAGGTTCCTGAAGCGCCTGCGGGCGGCGGCCCGGCCCGGGAACCAGGACGGCACGGCCCCGGTGGCCATCCAGGCATTTCCCGACAGGGACAGGCAGTACGGGCATCTGTGCCGGGCCATCGCGGCCGGGCTGCAGTCCGGGGAGAGCTGCGCGGTGCTGTTTCGGACGAACGCCTACATGCAGGGCTTTGCCGCCAGGCTGAAATCCGCCGGAATCCCCTATGAGATGAAGGAGCGCGCCGCCAGCATCTATGAGCAGCCCATGGTAAAGGACATCATGGCCTACCTGTGGCTGGCCAGCGGAAAGGGAACCAGGGAGCACATGCTCCAGGTCATGAACAAGCCGTCCCGCTACATCAGCCGGGAGGTAGTGGGGGCAGGGGCCGCGGACTTCGGGAAGATGCGGGAGTACTATGACAGGATACAGATGACGGAGCAGCAGAGGCGGGAGGCAAAGGAGAGGCTGACCTGCCTGGAGAAGCAGCTCCTCAGCGTCCGGGGACGGAGCCTGCGCCTGGCAGTGAGCTTCATCCTGAAAGGGATAGGGTACGAGCAGTATCTGAAAGACCTCTCCAGGGCAGACCCGGAGAAATGGGAGGAGCGCCGGGAGCTGCTGGAATGGCTCAGGGAGGACGCGGCCTCCTACGGGAACGTGGAGGAGTGGGCCCGCTTCCAGGAGGAATATGCCCAAGCCCTGGAGCAGGACAGGGACGCATCCGGCAGGAAGAGAAAAGGCCCCCGGGACAGGAGCCGGGACGGAAACGGAAAGCCCGCGGTCCAGCTCCTCACCGTCCACGGGGCCAAAGGCCTGGAGTACGACAGGGTATGGATCCCCGACTGCAACGAGAAGGTCTTCCCCCACGGCACCATGCCGGAGGAAAGCGCTGTGGAAGAGGAGCGCAGGATCTTCTACGTGGCCATGACCAGGGCAAAAAAGAACCTGGAGCTTTCCTACCTCACCGGTACGAAGGAACGCCCCAGGCAGCCGTCCAGATTCCTGAATCCCCTTTA
>CAMTBF010000228.1 GCA_947068385.1 uncultured Lachnospiraceae bacterium | reverse complement strand
TGAAAGCATTCCACGCTTTACAAATCACAATAAAGGAGGACACATTTATGTTCAGACCCGAACTATGGCAGAGCCACGACGAGTATAGAACCATTGTCAGGACTTACGGCAGACGCCTTTCACGCAACCCAAAGTACGCTTTCAAATCCTATGAGAAAGAGTGTCGGAAGCTCCTGGGCCTTGACCTTGATGCCATCGCGGACTTCATCCCCGGCTTTTATTCCGCCGCAGGGCGCCCCGCAAAGAACCAGGCGCAGATTCTGCGCTCCCTCATCCTTTTTGTCCTGCTCTTCAACCGCACTTCCGCAAGGACCAGCCTCACTGTATGGGTAAGGGAGACCCTTCCCGGCTCCATAGCCCTTACCGTCCTGGTCGGCTGCACTTCCCCGGAACAGCTGCCGCCCCTTGGCTCCTATTACGATTTCATGGACCGCTTCTGGATGGCCTCCAGGGACGTCTATTCCCGCAGGAGCCTCCTTCCTGACAGCAGGAACTCCAAGAAGCCTGAAAAGGTCATCGGTACCGACGGCAAGCTTGTGGAGGACGATGCCTCTTCCCTCTCCGCAGCAGATATCGTGGAAAGGATCATGGACGGCAGGCCTGCCTGTGACAATCCTGAAGCTGCCCTCCAGAAGCTCTTCTTCCTCCTTGCACTGCTCCCCTCCATGCAGCTTGGACTGATCGACCCCAAAAGCCTCACTGTCTCCGGCGATGGCACTGCAGTCCCCTCCCATGCATCCCCTTATGGGCGGCACCTTGCCTCCTGCCCATCCTCCTGCGCTTTCCGCGATGGCTGTGGGCGCCACTATTCCGACCCTGACGCGGGCTGGGGCTGGGACAGCGACAACAAGTGCTGGTATTTCGGACATACACTTTATATGCTCTGTTCCAGGAACGCAAAGCTTAAGGTCGAGCTCCCTCTCCTGATGAACTTCACCGGCGCAAGGCGGCATGACAGCAAGAACTTCCTTTATGCCATTGATGGTTTTGGCCGTAACACTTATGGGCTTTCCCCACGGAATATCTGTCTTGATTCCGCCCATGACAACCTGGCCACCTACCGCCTCCTGGATCGCTGGGGCATCAACGCCCTCATCGATATCAATGGCCGCGCCAAGTCGTCTGATGGCGCTCCTGATGACATCATTTTCAACAGACTGGGGCACCCTCTCTGCCGGGCCGGACATGCGATGGTCCCCTGGGGCAATGATCCCATAAAGGATGCGCACAAATACCGCTGCCCACTGAAATGCGGGCGCATTGCCTCCTGCCCTTTTGCTGACGCCTGCTCCCCTGGAAGCTATGGCCGCACTGTCTATATCAAGAACCATGCCGACCTGAGGTTCCATCCACGCATCCCAAGGGACTCACAGCTGTTCAAGGATATCTACAGCGAACGGACCGCATGTGAGAGGGTCAATGACCGCGTCCTGAACGATTATTTCCTGCAGCAGCTGATGATACGGGGAAAGGACCATTTCTCCTTTTGGACCATGCTCATAGGCATATGCATACACCTTGATGCCAGATATAAGGCTGGCTTTCTGCACTCTGTATAAGCTGTAGAAATCCTGGCACATATATCCCTTCCACCTGTTAAGATACATTCCTGGCAGGCCTATTTGCCATGCACTTTTTTCTGTTTTTCTTCGACAGATTATCCTGTATTAAACATTTTTGCTCTTCCTTTTCCAAAAACATTTTTCGCACAATACCCTTTTTCTGCTTTTTTGAGCATTTCCGAGACTACACAAATATCCTTACCCGGCCGTTCCCTGCCCCGGGTAAGGATATTATAACAGATTGGACGAAAAATGTCAGCAGAAAGAGAAAAATCTTTTAGTCTTCGATAGCCGCCTTCCTGCTGTTGATTTTCCGGAAGATCTCCATATCCATCTTGGGCTGTCTGTCATAGGTATAGAGCCCGTTGACCTCCTGCTCCACATCGTAGAGCTGGGTATAGCAGAAGCCGAACATGTGGGGATTGTCCAGCAGGGCGTCCGTCAGGCCCTGATAGCGGGTGATGTATTCTTCCTCTGTCTTCGGCCCGTCCCCGTAGCCCCAGCTGTCCGCCAGGCTCCCTTCCACGTCCCATTTGATCCCGCCGTACTCGCTGATGAACACCGGAATGCCCGGCACAGGAGTCTGCCTGTCCGCCATGCGGTCTTTCAGGAGCCCTCCCTTCGCGAATTCCTCATATGTGGCAGCGAACACGGCCGGATCCTGTTCATAGTCGTGCATGTCGTAGATGTCCGTCACCACATGGTAGTTGCCGCTGGTGTCGATGCAGGGCCTGGTGGTGTCGAACAGCTTTGTCATCCGGTAGACCATGGCCAGCAGGTCATTGTCCTGCCTGCGCCCTTCGTAGTCCCAGGTCTCATTGAAGGGGCACCAGCCCACGATGGCAGGATGGTTGAAGTCCCGGTCCAGGGCCTCCATCCACTCCGGCAGGAAGCATTTCAGGCCGTCGGGCCTGCTGAGGTCCAGCCCCCAGTTCCCCTGCTCCCCCCACACCAGATATCCCATCCGGTCGCAGTGGTAGAGGAAACGCTCCTCGAATATCTTCTGGTGGAGCCTGGCGCCATTGAAGCCGGCCTCCATGGAAAGCCGGATGTCCCGCAGCAGCGCCTCGTCGGAAGGGGCCGTGTAGATGCCGTCCGGATAGAAGCCCTGGTCCAGCACCAGCCTCTGGAACACGGATCTGCCGTTGATCAGGACGCGCTCCCCCTCCAGCCGGATCTCCCGCATGCCGAAATAGCTGCTTACGCTGTCCTCCCCGAAGGAGAGCTTCAGGTCGTAGAGGCGTCCGGCGCCGGCCTCCCAGAGATGCAGCTCGGAGAGGGGGATGTGAAGGGTGGCGTTTCCGGCCGTTGCTTTTGCCTGGGCCTGTCCGCAGACTTTTCCTTCATAGGAGGCCTCCGCAGAGAGGATTCCCTCCCCCACGGTGACGGCGCGGACGGTGACGGAGCTCTCCGCGATATTGGGATAATAGTATACCTTTTCGATATATGCCTTTGGCAGGAACTCCAGCCACACGGTCTGCCAGATCCCCGTGGTACGGGTGTAGTCGCAGCCATGGGAATGGAAGAGGCCGCTCTGTTTCCCCTTGCACTGCCTGCCGCTGCGGGTGTCGTCCCTGGCGTAGAGGGTCAGGGTGTTCACGCCCTCTTTGGCGTATTTGGTGATGTCGAAGCAAAAGGACACATATCCGCCCTTGTGGCTCCCGGCTTCCTGCCCGTTCACCCAAAGGCGGCATTCATAGTCCACCGCCCCGAAGTGCAGGCGCACGCATCCTGCCAGCTGCTCCCCTGTCAGCTCCACCTTTTTCTGATACCATACCGCCGGTATGAAGTCCTTGTACCCGATGCCGCTCAAGTCGCTCTCCGGACAGAACGGAACCTGGATCTTCCTGTCCAGCCCGTCCCTTTCATAAAACCTGCGCTCCACGCCGCTGCAGCCGAAGTCAAAGGCGAAATCCCACTCGCCGTTGAGGTTCTGCCAGCCCTGCCGCTGCATCTGGGGCTTTGGATGCTCTGTTCTTGCCGTCTGTGCCATTGTAAGGCCCTCCTGTCTTTTCCTGCGTTTTCTGTAGATTTTCGGCATATGCCATATATAGTATAATCGCAGGGAGCCTCCTTTTCCATGGAAAATAGTTGCGTAAATGTATAAAATAGTGCTAAAGGGATTCCATTCCGTGGGCAAAGGAGGTATAATGGGACAAAAGGAGGGGCGCAGTGCCGCCATGAGAGAGATCATGCCAGACACACAGCCGGTCTTCCGGCAGGGAAGAGGAGAAGATTACGCCATCTTTACGGGACAGGTTTCCGCCAGCTTTGCGCCAGGCCTGGCAGGCATCACCTATCCTGACCCGCTATATGAAATATACCGTCCCCGGGGAGACCTTTATGTCTTTGAATATGTGATCTCCGGAACCGGGCATGTGCGCCAGGACGGGGAGAGCGTCACTGTCACGGCAGGGGACGCCTACATCCTGCAGCCGGGAAGATGCCATCATTACCATTCGGACGGGGAGGATCCCTGGATGAAGATATGGTTCAACGTGGGCGGGAGCCTGGTGGGGCATCTGCTCTCCGACTATCAGCTGGAGGATGTGCTGAAGATTCCGGCCTTTGCGGACAGCAGCTATCTCTACGCCATCTACCATGCCATAGAGAAGGAGCCCGTCCATTCCGGCGGTGAGCTGGAGATCCTGCTGCACCGGTATGTCCAGGCCCTTTCCGCCTTTTTGGGCAGCAGAGCCTGCGGCCAGTCCCGGGCGCTTGCCATGAAGAACTTCATAGAACAGAACGCGTCCCGCCCTCTTACCATCGACGACATCGCGGGCTGCGTCCCCCTGTCCCGCTCCAGGGCCATCCACCTGTTCAGGGAGGCTTATGCCATGACTCCTTACCGGTATTATCTGTCCCTGCGGCTGGCGCTTTCCAAGTCCCTGCTGGAGCGAACGGCCATGCCCATACAGGAGATCGCCGGCCGCCTGGGCTTCATGGACTACCGCCATTTTTCCGGATTCTTCAGAAAGGAGGCAGGGATCTCCCCTTCCTGCTACAGGAAGCGGCGCGGCAGCCGGGCCCGGCCGGATGGAGGGAATTCGGAAGATATTGAATAATCTGGTTAAATTTACATATACTTTCCAGAGAAACGCAAAACTCCGGAACGATGACGTTCCCGGGAAAAGCCTGAAAGGCAGATTGTGAGGAAATTCGTATGAAAGCTGAAACCTATCCCTTTGTAGTCCGTCCCCTGCCCTATGAGTACGACGCTCTGGTGCCCGTGTTGGACGCGGAGACGCTGACCTTCCACCATGACAAGCATTACAAGACCTATGTGGACAACCTGAACAGTACCCTGTCGGACTATCCGGAGCTGCAGAAAAAGAGCCTGCCGGAGCTGCTGTCCGACATCAGCGCGCTTCCGGCCGCCATACAGACACCGGTGCGCAACAATGGCGGCGGCGTCTACAACCACGAGCTGTATTTCGACTCCATGCGGGAGCCTGCGGGGCAGGAGCCTTCCGGAGCCCTGGCGGAGGCCATAGAGCGGGACTTCGGCTCCTACAGGCAGTGGAAGGAGCAAATGAAGCAGGCGGCGGTGGGCAAGTTCGGCTCCGGCTGGGCCTGGCTGGTGGCGGACAAGGACGGCAGGCTGTCCATCGTGCAGACGGCCAACCAGGACGTGCCGGATCTGGAGGACTATGTGCCGATCCTGCTGGTGGACGTGTGGGAGCACGCCTATTATCTGCAGTACCAGAACCGCAGGGCGGACTACGTGGAAGCCTGGTTCGGTCTGATCAACTGGCGCAAGGCAGGGAAACGGTACGAGGACTGCGTGGGAGCGAATTCCTGATTTGAGCCATAAAAGGAGAGGACGTTCCCGTGGGAACAGACAGGCCCTGATGCTGAGGATCTACCAGGCACCGCTGTGCCGGATCCGCGGGCAGGGCCTTTTTGCGGATTAGTAGGCCGGGCCGAGAGACGGTAGGAAAAGGGCAGCGGAAGCGGAGGACGGCAAGGATGAACCAGGTGAATTACCAGAGGGAGCTGGAGAAGATACTGAACGGACTGCAGGAGACGGCGGGAGGGCCTGCGCCCACGCTGTACCTGCACAGCTGCTGCGCGCCATGCAGCAGCTATGTGCTGGAATACCTGAGTCGGTATTTCCGGATAACGGTGTTCTATTTCAATCCCAATATCTGCGAGGCACCGGAGTACCAAAAGCGGGTGGCGGAGCAGAAGCGATTGATTGCCGCCTATAACGAGGAGCGGAAGGAGGGCGGAGCGTTCCGGGGCTATCCGATTGACTTGGTGGAGGGGGACTATGAGCCCGGGCGCTTCTTTGAGATGGCCAGAGGGCTGGAAGCCTGCCCGGAGGGCGGAGAGAGATGCTTTCGGTGCTATGACCTGCGCCTGCGGGAGACGGCGGGACGGGGGGCAGAGGGCGGCTTCGACTACTTCGCTACCACGCTGACCATCAGCCCGTTGAAGAATGCGCGGAAAATCAATGAAATCGGACAGGCCCTGGCCAGGGAATACGGAATCGCCTGGCTGCCCTCGGATTTCAAGAAGAAGGACGGCTATAAACGCTCCATCGAGCTGTCGGCCCGATACGGCCTGTACCGGCAGGACTACTGCGGCTGTACATATTCCAAAGCTTCCCGGCAGGGCTGAGGCATGGAAGGGGCTTCCGGTTGCCTTTGGCACACGGATTATGCGCACAGATTATGGCGCGCTATGAAAAGAATATGTTGCAGGAACCGGGTGATTAGGGTATAATGTTGTTGCTGCTTATGGGAATTCATGCAAATTACCGGCTGATGAAACAGGAACC
>CAMTBF010000227.1 GCA_947068385.1 uncultured Lachnospiraceae bacterium | reverse complement strand
ACAAAAAAGCGAAAAGGCCCTGCCCCGGATATCCACTATCCGATGGCAGAGCCTCTCTTTTTTCTATGGAATCCCTACTTCCTCCCCTGCGCCACCCGGATGCCGAACAGCGTCCCCACCATCAGCACGATCGCCACCGGAAGGGCAATCAGCTCATTGGGCATGAAGCCTGCGAAGAGATATGCCGCCGCAGCCCCTGCCATGCAGGCGAAAGCGCAGCCCACGCGTCACTGTCCCTCCGAAATCCTCTTCGCCACCACCACGAACCGTCCGTCCGTCTCCTGGTAGTCGCAGGTGGAGAGGGTCAGGAGCTGGTCGCCGTACTGCGCCGTCACGCCTGTATCATAGAGGGACAGCGCCGCCATCTCCTCCATGGCGGAATCGAATTCCTGCTCACCGTTGGCTTCTATGAACTGGTAGTACTTGAAGACGATTTCCGTCTCCTTGTACACCTTCGACCGGAACACATACATGATCTGATAGGTGCCCTTCTCGTAGATGGTGTCGAATTCTATAATAGGACGCTTCTCGTAAAAGGACTTGTCCTTGTACTGATCCAGCTGCCCGAACATCCTGCCGTTCCGCATGTGGTGCCCGTACAGGATATAGTTCGTGCTGGGCTCCAGCACATTGCAGTCCTTGTCCATGAATATCGTGCCGTTCTTGTCGTATTCCTGGTTCATGTTGTGGTCCAGGTAATACTCATTGTCCGTAGTCTGCATCACCGGATAATCGATATAGGTATCGTCTATCTTCACCCAGCCGATCAGCTTCCGGTTCTTCAGCAGCAGGTTCTGGTACTCCTCCAGCACCTCCCGTGGCTCGGCCTCCCCGTCCAGCGTGTAGAGCGGGCCGGGATCCGGCGTGACAGCCGGGGCAATGGCAGGCTTCTCCTTCAGCTCGCTGAGGGCATCGTAGGCGCTCCGGGTCCGGTAATCATAATAGGCATAAACCGCGAAATACCCCAGGCAGCACACCGCCACGGCGCTGCACGCCAGCAGGATGAGCTTCCTGCGCCTCTCCCGTCTCCTGAGCTCCTGGGCCACGATTCCCTCCAGGGCCGCGCCGTCCTCCGCCGGAGCCGTCCCCTGTCCGTCCCGCGCCCTCCGCTCCCCGGCACTTCGCCCATCACGGCCGGGCCGGCCTTCCCGCTCCGCCGGGCCAGCGCCGCCTGGCCCGGGATCCCTGCCTGACCGCCCGGCCCCGGCCTTCCCCTGGCCGGACGCCCGCAGCCCGCGCTTCTTCTGCGCCTCCTTCTGAGCCGCACCCTGGGCCGGGGCTTTTTTCAACAGCGCCTCCACCTCGTCCCGGAAGTCCTGCCCCAGGAGCGTCATGAACTTATATCTGCCTGCCCGCAGGTCCCCGTTCAGCTTCTCCAGCGCCTCTCTGTCGCCGAAGTCGGTCTCTGCCCGCAGCTTATCAATGATTTCCTTGTCACGTCTGGCACAGGCATAGTCGCTCTCCGTGCGGAACTGTCTGCCATCCACCACAAAAATCTTCTGTGTCATACTCTCTTCCTATCCGAATCCTCCGTCCTTTCCTATTATTTTACTATATCCGGTCAGATTTGCAAGCCCCTTTGCCGGATCTCATAATCTTTCCAAGAACGCCTTTCCATGGAAGCCTTCCACGGGCCGGAGCAAAAATCCCCTCCCCCCGAGGAAACATTGACAGGCCACCCCGCATACAATAAACCATAAATAAACCCTAGGAGGGAAAAAACATGAGTGACTTAACTGCTACAAACTGTGGCTGCAATGATTCCTGCGGATGCACCAGCCCCCAGAACAACGGCTGCGGATGCGGCAACTGGATCTGGATCATCCTGCTTCTGTGCTGCTGCAACGGCGGCAACAGCGGATGCGGATGCGGCAACGGCTGCGGAAACGGATGCGGCGGCGGTCTGTTTGGCGGCAACGGCAACAACGGATGCGAGTGGCTGATCTGGATCCTTCTGCTCTCCTGCCTGTGCGGCGGCGGCAATGGCCTGTTCGGCGGCAACGGCTGCGGATGCGGCGGCAACAATTGCGGCTGCGGCTGTGGCTGCAACTAAGCATCGGCCCGGATGGACATTCCAGCCATGCTGAAGCTCCATCCCCATGCGGGCTCCTGTGGGAGGAAACTCCCATCGGGGCCTGTTCCCAATGAGCATGGCCGGATATCCGCCGATAGAAGGCGTGTCCCTCCGCGCACATAACCCCCGTCCAACATGGCAACCTTTTGCGGCCGCTGGCATAGAATATTGACAGGAAGCAAAATGCCCGGAAAGGAGCGCGCCATGGAGGAACAAAATTCAAAGACGATCACCGCATTCGATTCCCTTTTTACCACAAATCGGATTCAGATGCTGAAAATACTTCTGCCCCGACTGGCCCCGGAACAGCAGAGCGGCTTCGCAGTCTACATAAAGCTGCTGGAGCTTCAGTACACCCTCTCCTTCCTGCGCCGCCATCCGGGCATGCGGCTGATGGGAGGCGGAAAGCAGTTGTCCGCCGACTTCTTCCAGGGAGACAATTCCGGCACCTTCGAGCTTCTGGACGAGATGCTGCCCTTCAGCGGGCCCGAGGAGCGCAGCAGGATAGAGAATATCAAGAACATGATCGCGAACCTGAAAAAGATGCAGGAAATGATGGAGATGATACAGATGCTCCAGGAGCTTTTCCCCGAAGGGATGGGCGGGGATAATCCCATGGACATGTTCGCCGGCATGTCGGATTCCGGGCTGTCCTCCATCTTCCAGATGTTCGGAGGAGACAAGACAGAGTAGAGCGCCATTGCAGGCCGTCCGGCCAGGAGCCGGGCAGCCGGACGTAAAAGGAGAAGAATTCGTATGGAAAATCAGGAAAGACCGGTCTGGATGACAGACCCCCTCGTAAAGGATATCCCGGAGAAGAAGCTGAAGTTCGTGGAGCAGCTCTTCGCCAAAGGGCAGGGAAAGAGCCAGAAGGAGATGATGGCCTATCTCATGCCCATGATGAAGAAGGCAAAGGCTGAGAACCTGACCTTCACCCCCCAGGAGATGAACGCCGCCATCGCGGCCATCCGCAAGCACAGCACCAGGGAGGAGCTGACGCAGATCGACAAGATTTTGGAGAAAAGCCGGGGCGGCCAGGCAAAGCCATAGAAGCCCGGGCCGCGACATGGGAAAGGGGCCGTCATTTGAGGCGGCCCCTCTCTTTCGCTGCCAATCAGTTGCTTAAGTCACTCCTGCTCTTTGGGATCATGGGTCTCGATATACTCGATAATCACAAGTATTTCATCGCTGCTCATTCCCTTTTCCTTCAGCTTGCGGATAAGATTAACGACTTCCTTGCCCGTCATGCAATCACCTGCTTTCTCCAAGTACCAACTGTGGTTTTCTGACACTTTCATTATAACAGTCAGCGCCCAAAGAGTAAAGCACTTCTTTCCATTCCCTGTCTCACGGTTTCACCACGATGTTCACGATCCTGCCGGGCACGTAGATCTCCTTGACGATATTCCCCGTCAGCTTGTCTCCCAGAGCTTCCTTGGCCGCCGCGATCACCGCTTCCTTGGCCTCGTCCTTGGGCACGGATATGGTGGCGCGTATCTTGCCGTTGACCTGTACGCCTACCTCCACGGTGCTCTCCACGGTCTTGGCCTCATCATAAGACGGCCATGTGGTCTGGTATACCCTGCCGGGGAAGCCCGCCGTCTGCCACAGCTCCTCGGTGATATGGGGCGCCACCGGATTCAGCAGCGTGATCAATGTCTTGTACTCGCCCCTGGTGACGGAATTCTTCTTATAAAATTCGTTGATAAGGGCCATCATGGCCGCGATGGCGGTGTTGTACTTCAGGCTCTCGAAGTCCCCGGACACCTTCTTGATGGTCTGGTGCATCTTGGTCTCCAGGTCTTTGCTGTAGCCATCCTCATCCGTCAGCATGTCCTGCAGCTTCCACACCCTCTCTAAGAACCTGCGGCAGCCCTTCACGCCGTCCTCGCTCCAGGCGGCGCTCAAGTCAAAGGCCCCGATGAACATCTCATAGGTGCGCAGGGTGTCCGCGCCGTACTCCCTGACGATGTCGTCCGGGTTCACCACGTTCCCGCGGGACTTGGACATCTTCTCCCCGTTGGAGCCAAGGATCATGCCGTGGCTGGTGCGCTTCTGATAAGGCTCCGGGCAGGGCACGTAGCCCTCATCGTAGAGGAACCTGTGCCAGAACCTGGAGTAGAGCAGGTGCAAGGTGGTATGCTCCATGCCGCCGTTGTACCAGTCCACGGGCATCCAGTAGTCCAGGGCTTCCTTGCTGGCCAAGGCATTTTCGTTCTTCGGATCCGTGTAGCGCAGGAAGTACCAGGAGGAGCCTGCCCACTGGGGCATGGTGTCCGTCTCCCGCTTGGCCGGGCCGCCGCAACAAGGGCAGGTGGTGTTCACCCAGTCCTCCATGGCCGCCAGCGGGGATTCGCCGTTGTCCGTGGGCTCGTAGGACTCCACCTCGGGGAGCATCAGGGGCAGCTCGCTTTCGTCCAAAGGCACGAAGCCGCATTTCTCGCATTTCACGATGGGGATGGGTTCGCCCCAGTAGCGCTGCCTGGAGAACACCCAGTCACGGAGCTTAAAGTTGGTCTTGCTCTGGCCCAGGCCCTTCTCCTCCAGCCACTCTGTGATCTTTTTCTTGGCATCCGCCACGGACAGGCCGTCCAGGAAATCGGAATTCACCAAAATCCCGCTCTCCACATCCGTGTACACCGCCTCCTGGACGCTGACGGGGCTGCCGGCCACCACCTCGATGATGGGCAGGCCGAACTTCTTGGCGAAGTCCCAGTCCCTCTCGTCATGGGCAGGCACGGCCATGATGGCGCCTGTACCATAGGTCATCAATACATAGTCGGAAATCCAGATGGGAATCTCCTTGCCGTTCACGGGATTGGTGGCGGTGAGGCCATCGATCTCCACGCCGGTCTTGTCCTTGGCCAGCTCCGTGCGCTCGAAGTCGGACTTCTTGGCCGCCTGCTCCCTATAGGCCACCAAATCGTCATAGTTCCTGATCTCATCCTTATACTTCTCAATCAGCGGATGCTCCGGGGACACTACCATGTAGGTAGCGCCGAAGAGGGTGTCCGGCCTGGTGGTGTAGATGCGCAGCTTCTCCTCCTTTCCGGTGAGGGAGAAGTCCACCTCCGCGCCCTGGGACTTGCCGATCCAGTTCTTCTGGGACACCTTGACCCGCTCGATGTAGTCCACCGTGTCCAGGCCCTGGATGAGCTTGTCGGCGTACTCCGTGATCTTCAGCATCCACTGGCTCTTCACTTTACGCACCACTTCGGAGCCGCAGCGCTCGCAGACGCCGTTCACCACCTCTTCGTTGGCCAGGCCCACCTTACAGGAGGTGCACCAGTTGATGGGCATCTCGCTCTTGTAGGCCAGTCCTGCCTTGAAGAGCTTCAGGAAGATCCACTGGGTCCATTTGTAGTAGTTCGGGTCGGTGGTGTTCACCTCCCGCTCCCAGTCGAAGGAGTAGCCCAGCGCATGGAGCTGGCCCTTGAAGCGCTCCACATTGTTCTTGGTCACGATCCTGGGGTGGATGTGGTTCTTGATCGCGTAGTTCTCCGTGGGCAGGCCGAAGGCGTCCCAGCCCATGGGGTAGAGCACGTTGTAGCCCTGCATCCTGCGCTTCCTGGCCACGATGTCCAGGGCGGTGTAGGGCCTGGGATGGCCTACGTGAAGGCCCTGTCCCGAGGGATAGGGGAACTCCACCAGCGCGTAGTATTTGGGTTTCGAATAATCGTCTGAGGTCTGGAAGGCCTTCTCCTGGTCCCAGACCGCCTGCCATTTCTGTTCCACCTCATGGTGGTTGTAAGGTACTGCCATCTCTTTCTCTCCTTTAATTAAGTTCCGCATCTGTACATACAGTACCAATTCCGGCATAGAATTTCCGGCCGCTAGTGCTTGCGTCCGTAAATCCTATGGGCACTGTATGTACAGATGCTGTTTCCAGTTCCGCATTTAAAAAGCCCCTCCGTCAGCTAGAGACGAAAGGGCTTATTTCCGTGGTACCACTCTAATTCACAGCCCGGACGGGAACCGTCCGAATCCTGTGCACTCGACAATCGATAACGGAATCACCCGCTCCACCCTACCCACGCCGCGGCGCTTCAGGTGAGGACTCCGAGGCCAGTTGGGGAACTCTCGCTGCCGCCTCGCACCGCCCGGCGGCTCTCTGCAAGTCCGAATTCCTTAATGCTCCTCTTCTTCGTCGATGGCATATATGAAACTAAGGCCATTTTAGACCGTTTTCAGCCATCTGTCAAGTGGAAAAGTTAAAATTCATCAAGATATACATTAAATTCAGTCTTCCGCGTTATTCTCCGCAACGCTTGCCGCCCTGGCCGCGATCTCCTTC
>CAMTBF010000226.1 GCA_947068385.1 uncultured Lachnospiraceae bacterium | reverse complement strand
ATGTTCTTCACGAAGGGCAGGGGCTCGAACACGTAGAGGTTGTCCACATAGAAGGTATGCTCCGGCAGCCGCAGGCCGCATTCCTTCAGCAGCTTCGTCCGGAAGATCACGGAGTGCATCAGGATATAATGCCCCTTCATGAAATGGTGGCAGTCGTCCCAGCTCACCATCCGGCCCTCCGGCAGGATATGGCGGTAGTGCATGACCTTCTTGCGCTTCTCGCCCTCCTTCTCGTAGACGAAGTTGCAGACCAGCATGTCCAGGGAAGGAGCCCCCCCTGCCATCTCCCGCAGGGTGTCCAGCACCTGCAGGTATGCCTCCTTCTTCACCCAGTCGTCGCTGTCCACCACCTTGAAGTAAAGGCCGGTGGCGTTTTGGATGCCCATGTTGACGGCAGAGCCGTGGCCGCCGTTCTCCTGGTGGACGGCCTTTACGATGGTGGGGTATCTGCTCTGGTACTCGTCCGCAATCTCCGCGGTCCGATCCTTCACGGAGCCGTCGTCCACGATGATGATCTCCACATCCTCTCCGCCCACCAGCAGGGAATCCACGCATTTCCTCATGTAGCTTTCAGAATTATAGCATGGGATCGCCACAGATAATAGTTTCACGGCTTCTTCCTCCTATGAATGTCTTCATTGATGTCTATTCTTGCCCAGTTTGATGCTTAAATATTTCGTATATGCGCCAAAAGCTGAGGGAATCGGATATTTATCCTCTGTCTGCTGCGGTTCGATGTAGATCCAGTCCCTGGCAGGGCCGCTGGCTCTCTGGGCCGCCGTCCCCTCCACGCTGACCATGTACCCCCTCATATGCCACTCCCTGTGGGTAAAGACGTGCTTCGCGTCCTCCAGGGGCTGTATGTCCAGGGCCTCCAGCCCGTTGTCCGCCAGATAGTCGGCCACCTCCTCTGCAGTGCGGAAGCCCTCCATGGATGGAAACTCGTACATGCCCGCCAGCAGCCCTCTGCCCGGGCGCTTCCTGATGGCCGCCTTGTCGCCATTTCGGACTATCAGGATAGTCTTGTCCTCCACCTGTCTGGCCTTTTTGGCCTGTCTCTTTGGATAGTCCTGCTGGGTGCCCGCCCTGCGGCTCTCGCACAGATCCGCCAGAGGGCATTCCCCGCACAGGGGTGCTCCGTTGGGGAGGCAGACGCAGGCCCCTATCTCCATCATGGCCTGGTTGAAGTCCCCCGGGCGGTCTTCGGGCATGATCTCCTTCAGGGCCTGCTCCACCGATGCCTTCACCTTCGGATCGTCGATGCAGCGCCCGTCCTGCTCAAGCCTTGCCACCACCCGCAGGACGTTCCCGTCCACCGCCGGGACAGGGCGCTGGAACGCGATGGAGGCAATCGCCCCCGCCGTATAGCTGCCGATTCCGCTTAGGGTCAGCAGGGCCTCGTAGGTGTCCGGCATACGGCCGCCGTAGGCCATCTGTATCTGGATTGCGGCTTTCTGGAGGTTGCGGACCCTATTGTAGTATCCCAATCCCTCCCACAGCTTCAGGAGCGTCTCCCCCTCCGCCTCCGCAAGGGCGCCGATATCCGGAAGCGCCTTCATGAACCGCTCGAAATAGGGCTTCACGGCCTCCACCCTGGTCTGCTGCAGCATGATCTCCGACACCCACACACGGTAAGGCGTGGGCATTTCCCTCCAGGGCAGGATCCTTCTGCTCTTATCATACCATTTTAGAAGGGGGATGCATATAGCCCCAAGCTTATTCTTTCCTAAGTTTTTTCTAAAGGTTTCATTAATGCAGGGCGATTCGCCATCCGAAAGGGCGATAGGGACAGGACGGTTCAACGTCATGGAGTCCGGCCTCACCAGACAGTCGAAGGCAAGGATCTCCACACCCGCCCGGGCCGCTTTGCACAGGGCGTCCGCGAATTCCGGATGGGTGGCCCTGTTGGGGGTGAAGTACCGCACATCCTCCATCTGGACGACGAACAGCACAAAAGCCCGGTAGCCCGCCCCCTTTGCGGCCACCAGCTCCTCCACATGCTTCACGGCCCTCTCCGAGGGGGCATCCGGGAAGCGCACTATGCCTCCGTCCTCCAGGGTGACGCCCTTGACCTCCATGAAGATCCGCTCCCCTCCCGCCTCTATATAGAAGTCGAAGCGGGAGCCGCCGTATACTGCCTCCGGCTTCACCAAAGTCACGTCCGGGCGGAAGCCGCCGCCCCGCAGCCATTCCTCCACCGCCCGGTTGGGGGCCTGGGAATCCATGTTCACCAGGCGCTCCCCCTTTTCCACCGCCACAAGGTCGTAGGCCGTGGAGCGGGCGGGATTGCCGCTTTTCTCCAGGTAGACGCATGCCCCCTTCTGCAGCAGCTCCCGACACCTGCCGGTATTCTTTACATGGACGGTCTCCACCTGCGGTTCCCCGTCCTGCCCTTCCTGGATCTCCACCCGGGCGATGAACCTGTTGGGGCGCTCCAGGAAGCGTCCCCTTGTGATATCTCTATATTCCATCTGAAAATTTCAGCTCCTTGTCCGTACTTCACCTGTCAGCCTGCACCCTGGCTTTTTGCCTGGCCGGATGGGCTGGCGTCTCGCCTAAGCCTTCTCCCGTTGTCTGGCAGCTCCCTCTGCCCTGCCGTAGGGCACCCGGGCTGCCGGGACGGACTGGGCCGCGTTTACGGTATGTATGGACTGGTCGTCAAAAAATATCTGCGCCCCAAAGGCCTTCAGCACGTCCCGCTTCTCCAGCCCTCCCAGGAAGAACGCCTCGTCCACCCGCACGTTCCACGACCGCATGGTACGCAGCACGCGCTCATGGGCCGGGGCGCACCGGGAGGTCACCAGCGCCGTCCTGATGGGAGACTTTTCCGTCCCCAGCTCCCGCTGCAGGTCGGAGAGCTTCTTCAGGAATTTCGCGAAGGGTCCCTCCGCAAGGGGCTCCCTGGCGCGGCTGCGCTCGTTCTCCTCAAAGGCGCTTAAGCCCTTTTCTTTAAAAATCATCTCCGATTCGTCCGTGAACAGCACCGCGTCCCCGTCAAAGGCGATGCGGATCTCCGGATATGTCCTGGCCTGCATGGGTATCACCTGGGCCTGGCCTGCCGTCTCCAGGTGGCCCCCCGCCTCGCGATGGCCCGCTGTCCGGGGCTGTGCCGGGGTGCCCTGGGCCCTAGATTCCGTACAGATGATTCCCGCCGCGATGCCGCTGTCTATGGCGCTGCGCACATCATCCTCGTAGGCAGAGAGGAACAGATCCGTGTGGAAGGCCGTGAGGTAGGGAGCCAGCGAGGCTCCGCTCACCAGCACCGAGCGGGTGATGCCCAGGCCATAGTGGGCGATGGAGTTGAAGACCCGCAGGGAGCTGTCCGGGCTGTTGCGGGACATGATGATGACCTCCACCAGATCCTCCCCCTGGCCGTATTCGTTCAGCCTGAGCAATGCTTTGATCAGGCCGAAGCCAGGCCCGGGCTTTAGGATGTCCTGCTCATGCTCCACCTGGTAGCTGCAGTACGCCTCCAGCCCCTCCCTCTCGAAGATCCCGTTCTCTATGGTCAGATCGAAGAGGGCCCTGGATGAGACCCCTATCACCATCTTCCTGTCCAGATACGCTGCCATATGCCTCTCCTTTCCTGATTCCACGCCACATGGTTCCATGTCCGAAAGCCGTCCGCGCAGATCGCTGAAAGGGGGCGCGGATTTACCGCAGCCGGTTGCACTCGTATCTCTCCAGCGTCTGCAGACAGGTCTTCAGAGCCTCATACCGCTCCTCCGTATCCCCGTCGTCGATTTCTATGTCACACGCGATGGCCATGGTGGTAATCATCCCGTCCGTGATCCTGTGGTGAAGGCCGGCCAGGATGTTCAGCCGCTGCTCATAGCTGTCGGCGTCCAGAAATTCCATCACGAAGGGATCCGGCTCCTCTGCGTCAGGCTCTGCATCGGATGCCGGGCCGGATGCTTCCGCGGCACCGGCCGGCGTCCCCGCGCTGCCCACCGTCCCCGCACCGCAAGACGCGCGCTCCGGCTCCGCCCCGGTGCCGCCCGCCGCGCAGTCCCCGGGCTCCGATTCGACCCGCTGCCTCTCCGCCCCCGGCCCCTGGAGCTCAAAGCGGAATTCCTGCCTGACATCCGGATATTTCTCCCTGTCCACCCTGCTCACGAACATGTCCAGCGGCCTGGCATAAATCCTGAAATCCCCGTAGAGCGCCTGATAGATCACAAGCTGCTCCCTCGTCTCGCTGTGGGTCGCGATGGCCGTCACCTGATACAGATTTCCCTTAAAATGCTTGTAGATTTCCTGTGGTCTTGGAATAAATGACATTTCCGGAAGCTCCTTTCTGATTCGTATCCATATGTTCCCTATAGAAAGTATACCCCTATTTCTTCCAAATGTCATGCGATTCCTGCGATTCCCCCCAAAAATTCCCTCCCGGTATCTGCCCGGGGCCGTTGCCGCCTGGCCCCACAGGGCCGCAGCCGCGCAGGCCCGCAAAAAACTGCGGCAGAGGATCCGCCCTCTTCTGCCACAGCCTTATATCTCCGCGCCTGTCCTTCTCCCCATAGCCGCATCCTCCTTAGAACATATGTTCTTTCTATATAACAGGATAAAGCTTTTCTCCCCGTTTGTCAACAGCTTCGAACAGGCAAATTATATGAAATTATAAGTACCATAAAACTCTCTCAATCCCTCTTCCGCAGGGCATCCCCTTCGGAGGGCTCAATAATAGTACATCCCGTGGCCGCCGCAGCACCCTCCGCCAAAGCAGCACATATTGCACATCATGAAGGTGCACATCCATCTGGCGCAGAGGTTCCCCACCCCCGCGGTGGGATAGCCGTACTGGGCCTGCCTCTGCTCATACCAGCTGCCGCCGTTCTCGAACTGCTGCACCAGGCTGCGGTAGTCCGCATTGTCCGGCTCCAGGGCCGAAGCCCGCTTGGCGTGCTCCAGGGCCGCCACATTGTTCCCCAGGCCGGAATGGGCGATGGCGCTGTAATAATACCATCTGGCGCTCCTGTCCCTGGCGTCCATGCCGTCCAGAGCCGTCCTGGCTTCTTTGTAATAGCCGTTGCGGATATAGTTTCCGGCGGAGCGGATGTAGTTGTTCTCCTCATAGCCGGTGTCCATCCCCTGGCCGAAGCCGCCGAAGCCGCCAAAGGGGCCGCCGAAGCCCCAGAATCCCCCGCCTCCATAGCCGCCCTGGGCCCCGCCGAAGCCCCTGGAAGAATTTCCGCCGTAACCGCTGGAGGAGCTTCCGCCATAACCGGCGGAGGAGCTTCTGCCGTAGCCGCCTCCGTAGCCCGAGGTGCGCTCCTTCATGATCTGCTGGTATGCCGCCTGGATCTCCTTGAATTTCTCCTCCGCCTGGGCTTTGTTCGGATTGTTCACATTGGCATCGGGATGATACCTGCGGCTCAGCGCCTTATATGCTTTTTTGATCTCTTCCTCGGAAGCATTCCTGCTCACGCCTAACACACCGTAAGGGTCGTACATATTTTCCTCGTTTCCCGGACAGATATCGCCGCCCAAAATTCTTGCAAAGCTTCACGCCGTCACGCTTCGGAACCCATGGACGTCACCCGCGCCTGTTCCTTTTGCCTCTTCTCGCGGACGGCCTCGTATCTGCCCCAGACGCCGGAATACAGGATATTGCGGAGGATCTCCACATTCTCCAGGATGGGGAGCTTCTCGAACTCCTTGCAGCACTCCGATATCATCATGGTCAGGATCGTCCTGCACTCCTCCTCGAAGTCAGGGCTTGCGTACCGGGGCTTCAGCGGATTCGGCGTCCCCTTCCTGATGTCCTCCTCCACGTCCTCATAGGCGTCGCACAGATAGATGAACTTCCCCAGGAAGAATCCCAGCCCCCGCAGGTTCTCGGCCCATTCGTCCTCCCGCACCGCCATGATCTCCGCCATGACCCTGCCGAACAGCCCCGCCAGGGCATCGATGTCCGTGTCCTTCTCCTTCTCCGCATCGGAGAAGTCCTGCATCAGCAGGTTTATCTTCCGCACCTTGTCCGCGTAGATCGCCTTCAGCCTCCCGGCCTTTCCCTCCAGGAGCCTGCCGTAGGCCAGCTTCAGGATCTTCTTCTCATCCTCCCAGTCGTCCTGGCATTTATAATAGGCGAACAGCATGTTCATGTCCGCCGCGTACTCCGTGAATACGTTCCTCCTGGTCTCATGGCTCTCGAAGGGATGGACGATGCACTTGCAGCTCTCCCGGCAGGTCTGGGGCTCATACAGCCCGGTCAGCAGGATGGCCAGGAAGGTGAAGTCATAGTTGAGGAACAGAGGGGCGATGAGGCCGTACCGCCGCCGCAGACAGCGGCACAGGCCGCAGTAGGTGGCCCGATACAGGCTGAGGTCTTTGCACTTCAGCTCCGGCTGGAGGGGGCGCACATAGCCGAACAT
>CAMTBF010000225.1 GCA_947068385.1 uncultured Lachnospiraceae bacterium | reverse complement strand
AGAATGTCAGAAGTTTAAGTCCCGCGCTGCCTGGCGCGGCCCGAATGTCCTGCTTGCCGAATCTGTCTGGAGCTGTCTGCGCTCCATTGGATGGACTTAAGTATAGCACAATGCCTACTTCATGGCAAGTTGAAATTTCATGAAATCCGAAATCCCCCATGGAAATCCTCCGAAAGTCCTCTATTCAAACTGCGCCCGGAACAGGCGGTAATATCCCCCCTGCAGGCCCATCAGGTACTCATGGGTTCCCTGCTCCAGGATCCTGCCCTGCTCCATGTAGACGATCACATCGCATGCGGTGACGGAGGACAGCCTGTGGGACACGAAAATCACCGTCTTATCCTTCAGCTGCCGGAACACGGTCCTGTAGAATTCCCGTTCAAAGAACACATCCATGGCGGCGGTAGGCTCGTCCATAATGACGATATCGCTGTCTTTATAGAAGGCCCTGGCCAGCGCCAGCCGCTGCAGCTGTCCGCCTGAGAACAGGACTCCCTCCTCGTCCAGCTCCCTTGTCAACTGCAGCTCCAAATCCGGGACGCCGCCTTCACCATAGGCTCTGCCGCAGCCTCCGCCGCACTCCTTACCGCCTCCATACCACCCGGCCCTCCCCAGAGCCCGCACCAGCCTGTCCTCCTCCGCCTCCTCCCCCATGCAGACATTGTCCCTGACAGAGGCGGCATATATGTTGAAGTCCTGAAAGACAGCGCTGAACTGGGCCCGGTAGGAGGAGACGGCAAACTCCCGTATGTCCGTCCCGTTCTGCCGGATGCTGCCGGAGGAGGCATCGTAAAAGCGCAGCAGCAGCTTTATCAAGGTGCTCTTGCCGGAGCCGTTCCTCCCCACGATCGCCACCTTGCTCCCCTTCCGGATGGCAAGGTCGATCCCCTGGAGCCCCGGCGTGCCGTCCGGATAGGCGAAGGAGACCTGCTCCATGGACAATGTCTGCATTTCGGGGACAGGGCAGCCTCCGGCGGCAGCTTCGATGCCACAGGGAATCCTGTCGATATTGCGTATCCTCTCGGCGAACCTGCCGTTTTTCAGGAATGCCGACGCCACCTCCAGGAATTCCTCCAGCTTCCTCTGCATCTGGTCCCCGGCGTTGACCGCCACCACGAAGGCCGAGATGGGCAGCCTTCCCCACAGCAGGACCGCCATGCTCAGATACAGGGGAATCAGGAAGTCAATGCAGAAAGCGCTGCAGAACATCCTCCGCAGGAAAGCCAGGTTCCCGATCCTCCTCCCGCTGTCCAGCCCGATCCCTTCCTTTTCCTCCACCGTGGCCCTATACTCCCTCAGGAACACCTGGTGCACATGGCTCAGCCGATTGTCCTTCCCGTACTCCGGCAGATACAGGAGACGGCGCAGCATGGCCAGCTTCTTGTCCTTCCTTTTCATCTCTTCATCGTATCCGACCTCCTTTTTGGACTGGACATTTGTCAGGAAAATGCCCGCGGCAAAGGAGAGGATGCAGATTCCCAGCACGAATCCATTGGTGGGAATGGTTCCGGCAAGGATGGCGCAGGCGGCGATCAGCCCCTCAACCCCCCGGAACAGATTGTCCGTGGCCTCCAGAGGGCGGACTGCGATCTCCTCGTTCGCCAGGGCCACCGCCGTATACAGCTCCTCCGCATCATAATTGGCCATATCCGCAGCCTGGAGCCTATCGAAGAGCCTCTGCTGCAGCCCGTTTACGATCCGCTCTCTGTGGACAGGTTCAAAGTCATATCTGTAATAAGCCTGCAGCGCGAACACCGCTCCCAGGAACGCCACGGCGGACAGCAGGAACAGGAGGATCGTCCCCGGCTCCCTGCCGTTTTCCACAAGATATAGCACAGTCCCCAGCAGATACACATACAGAAACGAGCCGGCCATGGCGGACAGCGTCCGAACCAGCAGCGCAAAGCCCAGATAGAGGGCATCCGCCCGGAACACGATGGCCGCCATGTAAAAATTGTTTTTTATGATCCTTCCAATCGATAAACCGTCTTGTCTCATACGTCCTGTCCCTCCTGCATCCTGTACAGATTGCTCTGCTCCAGATACATTTCTGCGTAGAGCCCCTTCTTTTCCATCAGCGCGGCATGATCCCCCTCCTCCACCAGCCTGCCGCCGTCAAAGACCAGTATCCGGTCTACCAGCCTGGTGGTGGAAAGCTTGTGGGAGATGAACAGCAGGGTACGGCCTGTGCCCCTCAGGGCATCCAGTATCAGCCGGTTCATGTCCCGCTCCGTCAGCGCGTCCAGGGCGCTGGTGGGCTCGTCCAGCACCACCACCGGGTACGGGTTCGCGATCACCCGGGCCAGGGCCAGCCGCTGCCGCTCCCCGCCCGACAGCACGAGCCCTTCCCCATGGATCTCCTTCCCGATGACGGCATCTATGTCCGGAATCCTCTCCCCAAGCCCTACCTTTTCCAGGGCGTCCCTGATATCCCGGTCTCCGGCCCCGCCGCCCATGGATACATTGTCCCGGACAGAGACGGGATAGATTCGGTAATCCTGGCACACCACTCCGAAGAAGGACTTCAGTTCTTCTCTGTCGTAAGCATCCAAATCCCTGCCGTTCAGCGTGATTCTTCCGCCGCTGCAGGAGATCAGGTTCACCAGGAGGGACACAAAGGTGCTTTTCCCCGCCCCGTTCTTTCCCACTATGGCAATCCTCTCTCCGCTCCTGATGTCTACAGATACATCGTCAAGAGCGAAGCCGCTTTCCGGGCTCCCGGGATAACGGTACCTCACATGGTCGAAGGTGATGCGGAAGGGCCCGCCTGGGCCAAGCTCCCGTCCGGCTCCCGGCACATCCTCTGACAAATGCCCTGCCGAATCCCCTGCCAGATACGCCGTATACTCGTTTAGGTACAAAGATGCCTCCTTCATCTCCAGGGCCGTATCCAGCATCCACTCCACATCCGAGCTGAAAATGCTTATGGCCTGGGTAATCCCAATGAAATCGCCCAGCAGATACCTTGCCCCGCAGAGCATGCGGACCGCCACATACCCAAGGGGCAGCGCCATGGACAGCGCGTCCCCTGAAAGCAGCTCCAGGAACCCGTACACCGCCATCCTCTTTCCCTCCCTGCGGTATGCGGCCACCGTCTGCCCGGAGCCCTCTCTGTAGATTCCCCGCACCACGCGCCCTATGCCGGAGGTCCGCATCTCCGCCGCATACTCCCGCAGGTAGTGCACCCGCCGGGCATACTCCTTCCTCCGGGCGGCGGAGGACACCTTCTTATTCAGCTCATAGCCGAGCTCCGCGCTCCTTTCCCCCAGGAAATAGGAGTACAGCAGCGGAAAAGCGGAAAAAGCCACAGCGAACACGTCCGTGCGCACAAGATAGAACAGAATCATGGCAAACGCCTCCGCCAGGCCGCAGACCTGGCAGAAAGACTGATACATCTGTATCATCATCCCGGAGGAATTTTCCAGGACCCTGCCGTACCGGTCCAGCTCCGAAGGAGAATTGGCCATATCGTAGGGCATGGCATTGGCCTTTTCCATGACCCTTTCGTTCATATAGCTGTCGGCCTTCAGCCGGAAAACAGGCAGGAAGACATTCTTATAGTACTGGTCGAACCGCCCGAACAAAATATTGATTCCAAGCATCATTCCAAGCACCGCCAGGATATGCCCCAAGCCCCGCCCGGTCTCCAGCCCCGCCAGTATCATCCGGATGAAATACACGCCGTAGAATACATTCATGAGCTGCTTGACCAGGTGGTAGGCGATGCCTGTCAGCAGGCTCTTCTTATCAATGGCAAGCGCTGTCCTGCCCATAGTCCTCACGGACGCCAAAATCCCCATCCTCTTCCCCATCCCTTCCAATCCGTCCACTTTGTCCCGGAAGATTCCGTAAGCATATTTTAGAAAAAGCAGGAGCGTCCTACAAGTATCCAAAACGATTATAAACGAATTTGGGCAGAAGGATCGGCCAAAGAAAAGACGCCCGCCATTCCCGGCGAGCGCCCTTAACGTCATCCATATATGATTTTCCGGATAGTGCTATGCGCCAGGCCGTATTCCTCCGACAGCGCCTCCATGGAGCGCCCCTCCCTGTACAGCCTCCGGATCTCCCTGTTGCGCTCTCCGTAAAAGCTGCGGGAGCCGCTGACGGTCCCCCATTTCTCTTTGGACGAATACTTGGGGACATAGAGCACGTCCCCATCGATATAGGTCTGGAGCTCCCTCAGTAGCCCCTCCGGCAATATCTCTGCTGCATTTACATATTTCATCGGAATGCTTTCCTCCGTTTCCCGCTCCTTATCCAAGCATTGTCAGGCATCATGAATAAAGTGCAGAAACAGCAGAGCATATAGTGCTATTGGCCCATGCAGATTCCTATATGCCCGCGATTTCTGCATGGGCAATGAAGAGCTTGGGCCCGTTCGCAAATAAGGCCCCTGTGGTCTTCTGCTTCATCCATCTCTCTCCTTTCCTCGATCCTATATTCCTCAGCCGGACCTTCCCTCCGCCCGGCATGGGGAGTTTGCCCGCCTCGCGGCTCACTGCACCCGAAACTGGCCGATCAGGCCGTTCAGTATCCTGGCCTGGTCCGACAGCTCCCTGGAGACCGAGGCGCTTTCCTCCGCCACGGCGGAGTTCGTCTGTACCACCCTCTCGATTTCCCGGATCCCCTCCTCCACGGATACGATCATCTCCGACTGGCGCACGCTTGCCAGGGCCAGTTCGTCCATGAGCGTCTTAATGGACTGGATGCATTCGTTGATGATCTGCACCGCGGATATGACATCGCCTGCGGCAGCCGTCCCCGTATTCACATCCTGCACGGATCCCCCGATCAGGACGCTGGTGCTCTGGACGGCCTCCCCGGACTCGGCGGCAAGGCTGCGCACCTCCTCCGCCACCACGGCGAAGCCCCTGCCCGCCTCACCGGCATGGGCCGCTTCCACCGCGGCGTTCAGCGCCAGGATGTTGGTCTGGAACGCGATGTCCTCAATGGTCTTTATGATGCTCCCTATCTTGGCGGAGGACTGCTGGATATTCTCTGTGGCCACCTTCAGCTGCGCCATCTTCGCATCGGCCTCCGCAGCGTAGCCGTTGGCCTTGTCCACCAGCTCGCTTGCGTCATGGCAGCATACGGTGCTGTCCTTTATCTGGGCCGTGATCTGTGTCACGTTCGCCGCCAGCCCCTCCACGGATGCCGATTGCTCCACGGCCCCCTGGGAAAGCACATGGACGCCCGCCGAGAGCTGCTCCGCCCCGGTATCCACCTGGTTTGAAATATGGGAAATATCCCGCATCAGCTTGGTCAGATTGGTGCGGATGGTCTTCAGGCTCTCTGCCAGGATCCTGAAATCGCCTATGTAGAACGTCTCGTTCCTGACCACGTCCACGGCAATGTTCCCGTCCGCCATCTCTCCCAGGATCCGTCCCATATCCTCCACCGTCTTGCGCAGATAGCCGCAGACATCATGTATCGTCTGCGCGATCATGCCGATTTCATCCTTCCTGCCGTAGAACCGCTCCAGCTCCTGGTCGGCGGAGAGGCTCAGGCTGCCCAGATGCCGGATGGCCCTCTCCACAGCCATGAGCTCCTTGCCCTGGCGATATAGTATGAGGAGCGTCACCAGGATGATGACCACCGCCACTGCCCCGCAGACCGTACCCACCGCGAAGCGCACCTCCGACAGGGCCCCGTATACCTCCGCCGCATTGTCCCGCACCATGAACACCCATCCGCGGTCCTTCAGATACTTGTATACCACCATCTGCTCCACGCCGCCTTCGTCCTCATAGGCATAGGTGCCGGCCTGGGTGCCGCCGTCCTCCTTGATCCTGCGGATGATCTCCTGATAGCCGCTGTCCTCCGTCTCCGTGTTCAGCAGCTCTTCCTTCTCATGGTAAAGATAGACGCCGGTCTCCACGTTCAGGAACACATACTCGCTGCCCGGCAGCCCCTGGATGTCCAGTCCGAGCAATACGTCCATCAGCCGGTCCGCATAGACCCCTGCCCCCACATAGCCGATGCATTCCCCCTCCTCAAAGATCGGATAATACATGGAAAGTATCATGCTGCCCGTGCCCGGCGATTTCATGATGCCTGAATTGGTCAGCTGCTCCCGGGCCAAAATGGTATTCCGGAACAGTTCCAGGGATTCCCCTGACCGGGTGGTGATGCCGATGGCCTGTTCCGAAGTATGGGTCAGCACATAGGTATCCGGGGTGGCAATGTAGAGCCCCTCGAAGATGCCCTTGACGGCCGCAAAGTCTTCCGTATATTTCTGGACGCTTGCCAGCAGCTCCTGATCCTCCGGATCCATGAGCAGGTCATGTACCTCCCTTCCAAGGGCGAAAGCCGTCATGTACTCCTCTGCGGACGCTACGTAATCGTTGATGACGGACGCCGTGGAATCCAGGGCCGCCATCATCAACGATTA
>CAMTBF010000224.1 GCA_947068385.1 uncultured Lachnospiraceae bacterium | reverse complement strand
GTCATAGGCCACCACCGTCAGGCTCCCGAAGGTGCGCCCCACCCAGTCCTTCAGGACAGTCCGCCTGCCCTTGCCCTTCCCCGGCTCCGCTCCCATCCCGGTGCCCTCCTTCCCTCTCTGTCCTGTCTCTGTCATCCCGCTCCCGCCCTTCCTCCTGTCCCTGCCATCCTGCCCTTCCTTCCGGCAGGCGCGTCCCCGTCCGCTCCCGGCCGCCCCTGCCCATCCCTCCGGCAGGCCTCAGCCGCCGGTCCGGCCGCTCCCTGCGCTCACCGGTTCCGCAGCCGCCCGGCCAGCATGTTCAGCATGGCCCCGCAGGCCGCGAAGCAGATCAGGTACACCTTCCCCACATTGCTGGTGCACACCTCCAGGAACGCGCCCACCACCGGATAGTGCAGGCACACCCTGCCGATCAGCTCGTTGTACCCCACGGGGTTCATGTCGTTCTCCGCGTTGGCGTCCCCCTTGGTGATGAACTCCCCCTCGCCCACCCGGTTCTTCACCACCCGGTGGGCGATGACGGAGCTCCCGCCGTGGAAGGCGATCACGTCCCCCTCCGCCACGTCCTCCGCCCGCAATGTCTCCACGTAGATCACGCTGCCCACGGGGATCGCGGGCTCCATGCTGCCGCTGACTACATTGTAGACTTCATATCCCCTGGCATGGGCCAGCGTGATCGGCAGATAGAGTGCGATCACGCTCACCAGGATCAAGGTGCCGAATATGTTGCAAAGGGCGGGAACCAGCTTCCCGCCCCGCCTGTTCGCTTCCAGTCCCTGTGGACTACTGCTCATCTTCCTTCTTCCCTTTCTTCCTGGCCGCCACGATCAGCCAGATGCCCGCGCCCGCCAGGGCCGCCAGCACGGCCAGGATGCCTGCCTTGGCCGGCGTGGGAAGCACTGCCAGCGGCGTGGCGATGTCGTCCAGGATGGATGTCATGATGCCCTTGTCGTCGTCATCCCCATCCTCCCCGCCGTCGTAGCCGCCCAGCGGCGTCTCCTCCTCGTCAAGGTTCCGATAGTCGTCCGGCGGCGCCAACGGCGTCTCGTCCTCCTCTATCTCCTCCCCCACAGGCTCTATGGGAGCCTCCGGCTCCTCTTCCGGCTCCACCACCGTGACCCCTTCAGGCTCCTGCGCCCCAGGCTCCTGGGGCGCGGCAGGCTGCCCCGGCACTACCACCGTGTTGGTGTTGACCACCGTGGGTATCCGTGTATAGATGAAATCGAACACGTTCTGGGAGGCGTCCGCCACCAGGGTCTTGCCCAGGTTGTAGGCCTGGGGCTGCCAGCCCTCGATGTACTGGTACGCCACCACCGGCATGTCGCCTACGTTCCCGTAGTATACCGCGCTGGGGTACAGCTCGTTCCCCTCCGTGTCCCGGTAGGTGACGGTATAGGCCACCGTCTCGCCCTGTATGCCATAGGCCACCACATAGTCCGTGTCCCCGTTCACCGTGACGGAAGGGTTCGCCAGCCGGTTGCTGTTCGTGTCCTCGCCGCTGACCCGAAAGCCCTTGCGGTAATACTTGCTCCCCTCCTGCAGGGCCACGCCCCGCTGTATGTCGAACACCACCTGCTCCCCGTAATGGAGCCCGCTGACCACGCAGACCTCCCCGTCCTCTATGCTGACGGTAGCGCCCGCGTCAGAGAGCCGCTGCACCACGGAGGCGTCGATGGTCCCCTGGGCCCCCGCGTAGAGGCGCAGCGTATAGGTATAGTCCTCCGCGGCCTGGGCCCTGCCGGACATCCCCCAGGCCAGGCTCAGCGCCAGGGCAAGGCTCAGGGCCTTCACGGCGTTCTTCGCCTTCTTCCGCTCCTTTATGCCCAGGATGGCCAGGAACAGGAGCAGCAGGCCGCTGACGCCGGCGGCTGCGATGTAGGGCAGCAGGTCGTTCTCGTCCCCCGTGCGGACGATCCTCGTCCGGGCGGAGCTGCCGCCATCCTCGTCCACCTCTACAGGATTGCCGCTGTCGTCCACCAAAATGGGGGTCCCGTTCTCGTCCACCACACGGGTCACCGTCTGGTTGTTCACGGTGGTGGTGTCCACCGCGAAGTTCATCTGCAGGCTGGCCAGGGTGTTCTGGTAGTCGTTGCCCTGGGTCTCGCCGTCCAGCGCCACCCGCAGGGTGATGACCCCCCGCTGGCCCGGGCTTAAGGTGTCCAGGTACAGGAAGTCCTCCAGCCCGCTGGTGGCGGCCTTCAGGCCCACGCGGCTGCTGTTGTTCTCGCCGCCCACGGTATCGCTGGTGAACAGAATCTCCCGGGCCCCGGCGGGATCCGTGTAGGCCAGCTCGTATTCATAGGCGCCGCCGCTGGCCCCGCTGCCCGCGGTCTCCTCCAGGGACTGCAGCACCTCGTTGGTCATGTACCAGTTGGCCGCGGACGCATTATCGTTTTTCAGATTCAATGTAATCGTGATGTCGTCTCCCGGCTGCAGGTCATAGACCGCATTGTTCATGTCCGCCGCCGAGCGGTCCTCCGACAGCTTGTTGTCGCTGGTGAAGGATATGTTCCTCTCCGAGGCCAGCGTCTCCGCCCGCGCCGCAGCCGGAGCACAGATGAGCGTCCCCGCCAGGAGGACCAGCGTCAGTAATCTTTTCCTCATTGTCTCTCCCTCCTAGTTCAGGCGAAGCACGCCGTCGTCTATGGTCACCCTGCGGCCCCATGCGCTCCAGATCGCGTCCTGGGCGTTGTGCTCCTGCACGCCGTCCACCTTGGCCTCGATGCAGAACCGGGCCCCGTCATACTCGTAGGTCACGGTAATCGTCGTATATCCTCCGGAGGTCTCCCTGGTCTCCCCCACCCTGTCCGCTATGCTGCCGTCGATGGTCAGCTTATCCGCGAAGAGAGGGGTCTCGCTCTGGGAGGCCAGGAGCTTGTTGTAGTAGAGCACCGTGCGCTCCTTGGTGGTGGCCTCCTGGTCAACCAGCCAGTCCGTCCCCAGGTTCACCAGGTTCAGCCCAATCAGCTCCGGCGACAGGCTGGGAATCTTCTCCCCCTCCCGATCCACCCAGTACTTGTGGATGCTGACCCGGACGTACTCGTTGATGACGCCGCTGTTGTATACATTCAGCTGTTCCTGATAGGCCTTCCCCAGCTTCAGCTCCTCCCCCTCCGCCAGGAGGCCCTTCAGCAGCTCCCCCTCCACCGGGGCGCCGTTCTCCACCAGCGTGACGCCGATCTCATGGAGCTGGATGTTGGCCGCATAGTCATCGGAGAAGTAGGTCAGCGCCGCCCTGGCCCCGCCTATGGAGCTGAACAGCAGCAGCCCGGCCGCAACGGCAAAGGCGGCTATGGTGGTGACAGGGGAAGCAATCAGCTTCTTCAACTTCTTCATCAGTCATTCCCTCCTTCCGTGCTGCCGCTGGCCAGGGGCACCGACCAGTCCGCGGCCTGAGGGGCCAGGGCGTTTCCGTCCGTGTCATACTGCACCGGGATGGACTCGTAGACGACGACTACATTGCATTCGTCGCCCTCCTCCGCGTCCGCCGGGAACTCTATCTGGACCAGCAGCTCGCTGGTCCTGGCCGTGCTCACCGTGCCGTCCTCTCCGGCCACCGCCCCGGCCAGGGGCTCGCTGAAATAGTAGTATCCGTCATTCCCCGCCTGCCAGCGGCCGTCCTCGCTGCTGTAGGCCAGCGCGCACTGGCTGCCGCTGAAGGCCCTGGCTCTGACGTACACCGGCCGGGTGCCGTCATTGGACACCACCAGGCGCTTGGTGTGGTTGGAATATTCCTCCACGATCCGCGTCTCATTGCTCAGGTCGATGGCATAGCCTCCGGAAGCGCTGGTGTAGGTGGTGAAGTACGCCCAGGCCTCCCCCGCCCCGGCGGTGAGGACAAGGCCCGCCGCAAGGGCAGCGGCGGCATATCCTGCTGCCGGAAGAATCTTCTTTCTTTTCATCTCGTCCCACCCCCTTAGTCGGCTGCGCCCGGCGTCCGGCCCGGATCCTGCGTCCAGCTCCAGATCAGGCCTTCCCCGTCGTCCATGTATTCAAAATGGTTCGTGATCGCCGCGCCCTCCCGGCCGGAGCCGTCGTAGACGTTCCGGAAGGAGGCGATATTGGCGAAGTCCGCGCTCCCGGCATCCCCGTTGGCCATGGTCAGGGTCTGCGCCTGGGCGCTGCCCGCCGCCACCCGGTAAGTGGCTCCGGAGTAGACCTCCGTGACGGTGACCTGGGCCCCTACGGGAATCCTGTCCGCTATGAGCTCGCTCTGGATCCCCGGCCCGTCGAAGGTCATGGACACCGCGTTGCTGTATACCACGCTGCCATGGAGCACGGCCTCCACGGTGAAGACGAAGGTGGCCGGGCTGCCCGCCAGGTACTCCGTCAGCTCCTTGTCGATCCGCAGGTCGGCGAAGCGCCCGTCCATGGCGAACTTCGGCTCCAGCTCCAGCTCATAGAGCCAGTCGCCGGGATCGGAGGTGGCGATGCCGCCCTCCGCCCCTTCCTTGGTGGGCAGCGCCACCAGCTGGGGGCTATAGGTAAAGGTATAGGAGTCGGAATAGGCAACCGTGGAGATAAGCGCCTCCCCCGTCTCCTGTGCGCTGTATTCGATGTAGTCCTCCCGCTCCAGGCCCTTCCCCCTGACGATCATCAGATACAGGCCCGGCTCCAGTCCGGAGGCTCCCGCCGGAGCCAGGTCCGTGTTCGGCGCGGCTCCCTCCACTACCGGCGACACGGCAGCAGCGTCTGAGAAGGCCATGGCAGCGGCCTGCTGGGCCAGCGAAGTCCACAGCTCCCTGCCGTCCGCGTCCGGATCCCCCAGGGGGACATCGCACTCCAGCCCGGCGAACCCGTCCCGGTTCACGAAGCGGTACGTGTCATAGCCCTCCTCCTTCTCAGCATCCGCCACCTTGTACAGGTCGATGGCCGCATCGGGCAGTTCCTCCGTGCCGCCTTCTTCCATCGCCATAGCCGCCAGCTTCACCTGGAGCCTGCATTCCCTGTCCAGGTCAAGGGTCGGGGCCGCATGCGCCGTGCCGCAAGGCATCAGGGCCGCGGCGATCAGGCCGACTGCCAGCATGGATGCCGTCGCAAGGCATAGCAGCCGCTCACGGCGTTTCCATTTCGTTTTCATGGGCGTTTCCTCCTTTTAACTCGAATCATTCTATGGTTCTCTTCTATTCTTGAACTCCTCCAGAAGCTCCTCCCCCGTCTTCCTGTGCTTCCTCCTGCCGGACACTGCCAGCATGATGACCAGCGAGACGAACAGGAGGGGTATCCCCACTGCGGGGATGACGTAATAGGAAGGTATCCTCTGGGCTTCCGCGGTGACCGTTATGACAGATTTGTCGTCAAGGTTGTCTATCCGATGCCCCCTGACCAGCATCCGGTGGGTGTTGACCCCGTAGGGGGTGCATGTCACCAAGGTGCAGTAGTCCTTCCCCGGGACGATCCCCAGCTCATCCACCTCCTCCGGGAGCACGATGCGGATCTGGTCCACTTCATAGGCAAAGACCTCGTCCAGGGCGCTCACCGTGAAGAGATCCCCCATCCCCATATCGTCCAGGTCCGTGAAAAGCCTGGCCGTAGGCAGGCCCCTGTGCCCGGACAGCACGCAGTGGGAGCCTTCCCCGCCCACGGGCAGGGACGAGCCGGCGATATGCCCCACGGCCACCTGCAGGACGGATTCCTCGGTGCCATGGTAGACCGGCAGGTTCACGTCGATGGAGGGAATCTGGACATATCCCATGATTCCCGTGCCAGTGAGGTCCAGCAGGGACTCATACTCGGCATACTCCTGGTCGCTGAGCTTGAAGTGCACCCCCGGGCTCAGGGAGGCATTGTACGCCGCTGCCGCCTCCAGCATCTGTCTCTTCACGTCCTCGTCCATGTCCGCCACGGCCTCCACATAGTTGGCGATGGCCTGGCTGGCATGCCTGGAGTTCCACCAGTCGCTGACCGTGGGGTACAGCATGACCGAGAAGCCCGCCAGCAGGATGAGCGTCAGGAGGATCGTGGAGAGGGATCCCTTTTTCTTTTTTCTTTTTTCAGGTGCTTTTTCTTTCACATGTTTCCCTTATCCTTACAGGAGGCGCGGGGCGCACCTGCAGGCGATTGCGTCATATTTTTGTCAGGACATCTGTCTGCGCTGCTGGCGTCGGCCGGATTCTTTCAGAATCCGTTGCTCGCCGCACACCACGGGAAGGTGCCAGCTCGTGCGGCATGTCGTATAGCGTGTGGTTCGGGATTGCCCTCCGGGGCATCCGCTTTCATGAGCACCGGGGACGGGACATCCGCCCCCGGTGGGAGTACTGAACTATCTAGGAAATTTCATCTGTGAAAGTCCTTTTTACTGCTCTTTGCTCATGCGCTTCTTGGTGATCAGGAGCACGCCTGCCGCTACTACCAGGATTCCGCCTACCACGTAGAAGATTGTTGTGCCTATGCCGCCGGTGGAGGGGAGGA
>CAMTBF010000223.1 GCA_947068385.1 uncultured Lachnospiraceae bacterium | reverse complement strand
GCGGTGAACGGCGGGAGCTTCGACATCTCCAACATGCTCAAGCCCTACCTGGCCCAGGGCCGCATCCGCTTCATCGGGGCCACCACCTACGAGGAGTACAAGAAGCACTTTGAGAAGAATAAAAGCCTGGTCAGGCGCTTCCAGAACATCGACATCAAGGAGCCGGACACCGCGGATGCCGTCCGGATCCTGGAGGGGCTGCGGCAGGGCTACGAGACCTTCCACGGCGTGCGCTATGAGGAGGGCGTGCTGGAGTACGCGGTGGAGATGAGCGCGAGATACGTCAACGAGCGCTATCTGCCGGACAAGGCCATCGACCTGATAGACGAGGCAGGGGCATACCGCAGGCTGCATCCTGTAGGGGACGGGAATCCAACCGACGATGCCTCGCCGGACAGAGCGGAATCCCCGCAGACAGTGGACACAAGCCTGATTGACGAAATACTGTCAAAGACCTGCCACATCCCCAAACAGGCTGTGGAGCGGGACGAGACCGCCGCCCTTGCCACTTTGGAGCAGCGCCTGAAAGCGTGCGTCTTCGGCCAGGACGAGGCCATCTCCCAGGTGGTGAACGCCGTGAAGTTCTCCAGGGCCGGGCTGCTGGAGGAGGGAAAGCCCCTGGCCAGCCTCCTGTTCGTGGGGCCCACCGGCGTGGGCAAGACGGAGATCGCGAAGAGCCTGGCCAAGGAGCTGGGCATCCGGCTGATCCGCTTCGACATGAGCGAGTACGGGGAGAAGCACGCCGTGGCCAAGCTGATCGGCGCGCCCGCAGGGTACGTGGGCTACGAGGAGGGCGGGCTGCTCACGGAGGAGATCCGCAAGAACCCTCACGCCGTGCTTCTGCTGGACGAGATCGAGAAGGCCCACCCGGACATCTACGGCGTCCTGCTCCAGGCCATGGACTACGCCACCCTGACGGACAACCAGGGCAGGAAGGCAGACTTCCGCAATGTCATCATCATCATGACATCCAACGCCGGGGCCAGCCGGATTGGAAAGCACGGCATCGGCTTCCAGGGGCAGGACACAGGCAGCGAAATCATCCTGGAGGAAGTGAAGCGCATCTTCCAACCGGAGTTCCGCAACCGCCTGAACCGGATCGTGGTGTTCCGGGGCATGGACAGCCAGATGGCTGGCAGGATCGTGAAGAAGAAGCTGGGCGAGCTGGCAGACATGCTTTTGCGGAAGAGCGTTCATCTGTCCGTGGACGCCCGGGCGGAAGGGCTGGTGGAGAAAAAGGGCATCAGCGCGGAATTCGGGGCCCGGGAGATCGAGCGCGTGATCCAGAGCGAGATCAAGCCGCTTCTGGTGGACGAGATATTGTTCGGGACGCTGAAGGAGGGCGGGAAATGCGGCCTGACAGCGTCCCAGGGGGAGTTTAGGCTTTTGGGGGAGGGAGAGATGGCATATGCCGGTCTATCGGCTGAATAAGGGGGAGATCACTTTTCCCAATCCCATGTACGCCCGCCGGGACGGGCTGCTGGCGGTGGGTGGGGACTTGAGCGTGGAGCGGCTCCTGCTGGCCTACACCCACGGGATCTTTCCCTGGTACGACCCGGGGGAGGAGATCCTGTGGTGGTGCCCCAGGGAGCGTTTCGTCATTTTCCCCGGGGAGATACATATTTCCCATTCCATGCGGAAATATTGGAAGAAGCACAAGCTCAGGCTGATGCTGAACAGGGACTTCGCGGATACCATGCACCGCTGCCGCGTGAAGCGGGAGTCCAGGGAGGGGACATGGATCTCCGATGAGATGGAGGCGGCCTACCGGCGGCTGTTCCAGGCGGGCTATGCCGTCAGCGTGGAGGTGTCCGAGGACGGGGAGCTGGCTGGCGGCCTCTACGGCGTGTCCATCGGCAGGTGCTTCTTCGGGGAGAGCATGTTCTCGGAGCGGGAGAACGGCTCCAAGGCCGCCCTGATCGCCTTTGCCAGGCTGCTGGAGCGCAGCCGGTTCCTGTTCATGGACTGCCAGTTCTACACGGAGCATCTGGAGAGCATGGGCGGGCGGTACATTTCCTGGGAGGAATACGACAGGATGCTGGAGGAGGGCACGGGACGGTAATCGGAAGGACGTGCAGAAATAGATGACTGAGAGGAGAGTTTTATAGGATGGACAGAGAAGAGAAAGCGGGGTGCGCGGGATGAGGCTGCGGAGCAGAGTGGCAATATGGTGCGGGAAGCTTGCCTGTACCTTGAGCCGCAGGCTGGGAAAGGGGAGCGGCTCTTCCCTTCCCGGGCGGGTGGCGCGGAAGATCGATCCGGAGATCCTGTCCGTGATGAGCGGCATGGTGCGGGAGAAGATCATAGCGGTGACGGGGACCAACGGCAAGACCACCACCACCAGCCTCATGGCCCATGTGCTGACCCAGGCGGGGAAGAAAGTGGTCTGGAACAGGATGGGGGCCAACCTCATGGACGGCGCCGTCACGTCCTTTGTGCAGGCCGCAGGGAAAAGCGGGCGGCTGGACGCGGACTATGCCTGCATCGAGGTGGACGAGATGGCATCCGTGCGGGTGTTCCCGCAACTGAGGCCGGACTGCGTGCTGGTGACCAATATCTTCCGGGATCAGTTGGACCGCACCTGCGAGGTGGACATCACCTGCGGCCAGATCCAGAAGGCCATGCAGGCCGTGCCGGAGGCGAAGCTGATCACCAACTGCGACGACATCTGCTCCTACACGCTGGCGGCGGGATGCCGGAACCCGAAGCTCACCTTCGGCATCGGCGAACGGATCGCGGACGACATGCCGGCGGGGACAGGGGAGAGCGTCTTCTGCCCCTCCTGCGGCTGCAGGCTGGAGTATGATTTCGTCCACTACGGGCAGCTGGGGGTCTACCATTGCCCGGACTGCGGGCTGGAGCGCCCGGAGCCGGACATGACCGTGACGGACGTGGCGTTCGAGGACGGGGCCTATTCCTTTACCCTGGACGGCAGACGGATCGAATCCGGCGCACAGGCCCCCTATAATGTATACAATACCCTCAGCGTCTATACGGCCCTGTGTGCGGTGGACGGCCCGAGAGAGGGCTTCGAGCAGGCCATCGCCGCCTTTGACTACGGAAACAACAGAGAATGCGCCTATCGGATAGGCGGGGCCCATGTGCAGCTCTACCTGACCAAGAATCCCGTGGGCTTCCAGCAGAAGATATTCCTGATCCGCAGGGATCCCAAGCCCAAGGACATCATCATCCAGATTAACGACACCGTGCTGGACGGGGAGGACGTGTCCTGGCTGTGGGACGTGGATTTCTCCTATCTGCATGAGGCCGGGGTGGCCTCTATCGTCACGGTGGGGACCAGGGGGGCGGACATGGAGGTGCGCCTGAAGTACGAGGACATCGCCAGCCGCCTGGGCAGGGGAATCAGGGAGGCCGTGGAGGAGCTTACGAAACGGGGGAGCCGCAACCTCTACATCATCACCAACTACTCCGGCCTGTACCCTACGATCAGGATGCTGGACGACATGCAGGCTGCGGGGAAGGAGGGCATCAGCCAATGAAAGTGACCATAGGACATCTGTATCCGGATCTGTTCAACCTCTACGGCGACAGCGGGAACGTCCAGTGCCTGAAGCAGCGCCTTGTCTGGCGGGACATGGAGGCGGAGGTCTGCCCTCTGTGCGCCGGGGATGAAATCGACTTCGGGAAGCTGGACATCCTGGTCTGGGGAGGCGGCTCCGACAAGGGACAGGCCCTGGCCGTGGATTATCTCAGGCAGATCCGGCAGGATTTCAAGGATTACGTGGAGGACGGAGGGGCAGTCCTGGCTATATGCGGGGCCTTCCAGCTTCTGGGGAAATATTATCAGGCCGGGGAGGACAGGATAGAGGGGCTCGGCATCCTGGACATCCACACGGAGCGCTGCGACGAGCGGCTGGTGGGGAACCTGGTCCTGGAGAGCCCCCTGTTCGGCACGCCGGTGGTGGGCTTCGAGAACCATGCGGGCCGCACCATCATCGGGGACTGCACGCCCCTGGGGAAGGTGCTGTACGGCCGGGGGAACACCGGGGACGGGGGCTATGAGGGCGTTGTCTACAAGAACGTCATCGGAAGCTACCTCCACGGGCCGCTGCTGCCCAAGAACCCGGAGGTCAGCGACTGGCTCCTGGAGCGTGCGCTGAGGCGCAGGTACGGGGAGGACGTGGAGCTTAAGGAGCTTTCGGATGAAGCGGAGCTGCGGGCCAACCGGAACATGGTGGAGAGGCTGGTGGCGGGGAGGAAGGGGCAGAGGCCCTTCTTCACCCCGGCAGACTCGAACTGACGCACAATCCGCCCCACCCGACCCTGGAATTCGGATACGCCGTCTCCCCCCGCAGCGCCCTGGCCCCGGCCCGCAGGTACGCCTTCACCTTCTCCCCATACAGGAACACGTCGTTCCCCCGGACGATGCCCCATTCCATGAGCAGCGCGCAGCTCCCTGCCACGATGGGCGTGGCGAAGGACGTCCCCGTCATAGGCGTATGCCCCCCATGGATATCCGGCGCGATGATGCCCACCCCCGGCGCGGCCAGGTCCGGCTTGGCCAGTCCGGCGGCCACCACGCCGATGGTCCGGTTGGCGTCCGCATACCCCCGCCCCGAGAAGTCCGCGTAAGCCTCATAGGTGCTGTCGTAGGCGCCCACGGATATCACCTTTGCCGCGGTGGAGGGAATGGTCAGGGTCACCTCCGGCGTGGACTGGTAGAAGCCGGTGCCCGCTGCCCGCACCACCGCGGAGGGCAGGTAGAAATAATAGCGCCCCGTCACCACCTGCAGGGGCTCCAGCCGGATCGTCCATACGCCGCTGTTGATGTAGTTCTGGCCATCCGGCAGCATCTCGAAATAGATTTCCTCCGCCACCGCGTAAGGCGCCGGCTTCCCGAAATAGACCAGGATCTGGGTCTGTTCCAGGCGCAGGGTATATTTCCCGCCGCTGATCATGGCCGGAAGCTGGGTCTCCTGCCCGCCGGGGGAGCGCAGGAAGATGCGGTAGGTATCGCAATAGTTCTTCCAGAGCTGGACGTTCAGGGTGCGCTCATAGTCCGCCACCGCCAGCTCCACGGACACAGGCCGGGCGATGGGGCCGATCCGGCTGGGGATGCCGACTGTGCTGCCGGAGGGGACCCCAGCGCTGCTCCCGGCGATGTCGTCCTCCTGTAAGAGGCTGCCTGCCAGATGGCCGCCGCTGTTCCCCTCGTTGCCGCTTCCCACGCAGATGACGGTGCGGCCGATTTCGGCGGCGTTGTCCAGGAACCGCTCTATGAGGGAGCTTCCGTCATGGGCTCCGTAGGTGTTGCCGAAGCTCAGGTTGATGACCAGGGGCATCTGCAGCTCTATGGCCTTGTGGATCGCGTAGGTCACTGCCCGCATGATTTCCGTGGTTCTGGGAAAGGAGGCCGCGTCCGGCAGCCCCAGCTTGACGATCAGAAGCTCCGCGTCCGGCGCCACGCCCTGATACATGGGGCTGCCCCCTGCGGCGATCCCTGCCACCGCCGTGCCGTGGCCGCTGGAATCTATGCTGGGCAGCAGCTCGAACTGCCGCTGGCCCGCCGGAGCCGCCAGCGCCCGATCAATCTGCGCGGAATCGAATTCCACGCCCAGCCTGTAGCCTGCGGGAGGCCGACGGGCCGGGCGGGCTGCTGCCGGAGCGGAATCCTGCGTGCCGTCCATAGCGGCGTTCTCTGCGCCGCCCATATCGGCCGCAGTGCTGTCTCCGGCCTCCTGTTCAGTGCCGTCCCCGGCCGGGGCCTCCGGCTGCAGGGTCTGGTCCCAGAGGAACCGGATTCTGGTGCTGCCGTCCGGCTTTCGGAATTCCGGTAACTTATAATCGATTCCGCTGTCCAGGACCGCCACCAGGACTCCGGCCCCGGAGAGGTTCGGGTGGCGCAGCGTCACCTGGGCGATGCAGGAATTGTCCGTGGGCATCTCATAGTCATAGAAATACCGCTTGGGCATTTCCACGTATTCTATCTCTTCCAGCTCCACCATCCTGTCCACAAGCTGCTCCGGCACTGTCAGCACCGCGTACCCGGCAATCAGATATTCCACCTCTATGCCCAGGGCTTTCAGGGCCTCCAGGCTTCCATGGTACTTAACGATCAGCTCCCAGGTGTGGGCCTGGGTGTCGAAGCCCACGTTCAGCTCCTCCGTCAGCGCCCTGGTCTGCTCCGGCGTCTGCAGGGCCAGCTGCAGGATATCCTCCAGTTTCTGGTTCATTTTCGTCCCTCCAAAATGCGATATCGATGCCTTCCCGTTAATCCTATGCGGCCATTGGCCCGCAACATGCCATTTCACAGGAATCGGCCCATGTTTTCTTCGTTTTTCTCTGGTGATCTAAAACAATATCTGCTATACTGGGATTGACAAGCTGATAGAGGTAGTGTCAAGTAGTCTATGAAAAAAGCCAAGCGCGAAGAAAAAGAAAGTACTGATCCTAAAAAAGAGGACAAAG
>CAMTBF010000222.1 GCA_947068385.1 uncultured Lachnospiraceae bacterium | reverse complement strand
GACAGGTATTTCCGGTTACCAGGATTTCCTCCCCCCTCTCTCCCTGTCTGGTCTATGCAGAATGGTTACTTTCAGTTGGTAAAGGATTCCAGAGGATACGGCATCGCTTTTTATCATCCCAGCGGCAGCGGAGAGGAAGTCCGTTTAGATGAGGTCTGGAAATATCTGAACGATCGGAATATCAAATATGACAGAAGACAGGTAGAGACGGAGTTCAGCATGGGTACGGGCGGCGTCTGCCATCTGGGCAGCGGGGACTGCCCTGTCTGCGACGAGGCCTATATGCTGACTGTGAGCAAGGACTGCATGATCGCCACGGCGCGCTTCATCCCCCCTTCGGAGGGCGGGAAGCGGCTGACCATGGACCGTTTTCTGGGGGAGATCAGGCAGCAGAAGATCACCTATGGGATAAAGCAGGAGATGCTGAAAGAGCACTTCGGCTCCGAGGGCATGTACTGCACGGACATCCTGGTGGCCAGGGGCGACAAGCCGGATCAGGGAGAGGACGCGCGGATAGAGTACAGCTTCAACACGGACAAGGGCAAGCGTCCCGCCCATCTGGAGGACGGCCGGGTGGATTACTATAATCTGACCACCATCAACCAGTGCAGCAAGGGGGACGTGCTGGCGAGGATCATCCCGGAGCGCCAGGGCACGGCCGGGCACGATGTGTACGGCAGCCTGATCAAGCCCAGGGACGTGAAGAAGGAGACCCTGAAGTTCGGCAAGAACATCACCCTTTCCGAGGATAAGCTCTCCATCACCTCGGATGTAGACGGCCACGTAGTCCTTCTGGACGGCAAGGTGGTGGTGTCCACGGTGTACAAGGTGAAGGACGTGGACCTGTCCACGGGGAACATCGATTACGACGGGAGCATCGAGATATCCGGCAGCGTCACCGCCAACATGGAGGTGAAGGCCGGAGGGAACGTAGTGATAAACGGCGGCGTGGAGAGCGCCAGGGTCATCGCCGGGGGCAACATCGTCATCGCCAAGGGCATGAACGGCATGGGAAAGGGCTATCTGCGGGCCGGAGGCAACATCATGGTGAAGTTCCTGGAGAACGCCAGGGTGGTGACGGGCGGCTATCTGGAGTCCGAAGCCATCATGCACTGCGTGGTCACCGCGGGCACCGATGTGCGGGTGGACGGCAGGAGGGGCATCATCCTGGGAGGACGGGTTCAGGCTACGAACTCCATCACGGCAAAGACCGTGGGAGGCAGCATGAGCACAGCCACTACTCTGGAGGTGGGCGTGGATCCTCTGATCAAATCCCAGTACGACCGGGCGCAGAAGACCGCCGAGGAGAGCAAGAAGACGGTGGACGCGGCCCAGGTGGTCTTCGATAATTTCAAGGAGAAGCAGAAGAAGGGATTTAAGTACAATGACAGCCAGCTGCGGTATATGAGGAGCGTGCTGTCGCTGATACAGGAGAAGTCGGCGGAGCTGGAAAACCTGAACAACCGCATAGGGGAGCTTCAGGCCATGATGGAGAACAGGCAGCAGGGAGAGGTCATCATCAATGAGCAGGCCTATCCCAACACCACCATCGTCATCCGGAACGTGTCGAAGACCCTCCAGAACGATTACCGGTACTGCAAGTTCGTCAAGGAGGACGGCGAGGTGCGGATGGTGGCCATGTAGGGGCGCCCCACTGCGAAAGGAGGCAGACTATGGCATTTGGATCCATTGAACTGACAACGATTTCCAGGGCACAGGATTATACCACGATCAAGCATAACGAGGACAACAAGGTAAACGTGGATCAGGCGAACTTCAGCCAGCAGTTCCAGAAGACCACGGAGCAGAACATCCGCGGGGTGCACCAGAGCGACGACACCCAGTGGCATGAGAACCGGCCCGACGCCAAGGAGAAGGGGAACAACAAGTACAGCGGGGACGGCGGAAGGAACCGGAAGAAGCAGAACGCCCAGGAGCGGGTGGTGGTGAAGAAGACCGGGGGATTTGACATGAAGATATGACCCTGCGGGCAGGTATGACGGCGCTGTGGCGCTATCGCCCGTGCCTGGGGCCAGGATGGATGGACGAAGATGGATATGATGGAGATTGTCCTTTTGGTAGCGGGGGGAATCATCTTCCTGCTGAGCTTCTTTATCCCGGACAGGAGAGGAGCGGCCGGGGATGCCCTGTCGGAGGAGGATATCGGGGCAGTGGTGGACAGACAGCTCGCCGCCATGCGCAGATCCGTGGACGAGGCCACGGACGAGTCGATATCCTACGCGATGGAGAAGACGGAGCGTTCCCTGGAGCGCCTGTCGAATGAAAAGATCATGGCGGTCAATGAATATTCCGATACCGTATTGTCGGAAATCCATAAAAGCCATGAGGAGGTCATGTTCCTCTACGATATGCTCAACAACAAGCATGCCAGCCTGAAGAATACGGTGGCGGAGGTGAACCGCGCCGTAAAGGAGGCGGAGGAGGCCGTGGCTGCCCTGAAGCGGCAGGCGGAGGAGGCGGCCAGGATCGAGCCCGGCTTTCCGGCGGAGGGCCGTTCGCCGGAAAGCCAGGGAAAGGCAGTCCGGGAGGAGGAGCAGACGGAGGAGCTGTTCCTGGAGCCCGGGGCTGCATCCGGGTCGGAGGGCGTCCCGGATGACCCGGAGCCCGGCAGCAGCAAGGAGAAGATCATGGCGCTCTATCGCCAGGGGAAGGCAGTGGCGGATATCGCCAGGGAGCTGGAGCTGGGCATAGGGGAAGTAAAGCTGGTGATCGATTTGTTTCAAGGCTGACAGAATCGAGGAAACAAGTGAGACTGAGATATCAAATGCGCGGATTGGGAATCGGAATCATCGTCACCGCCCTGCTGATGGGGGTGGTCAAGGGGGAGAAGATTCCCCTGAGCGATGCGGAGATAAGGGCCAAGGCATTGGAGCTTGGGATGGTGGAGAGCGATTCCATGAAGCTGTCGGACATCCCCGGGGGACAGCCCTCTGGTGACATGGGCGCCAAGCCTGATCCCGGTGGGGAATCCGTTGGAAGCGGGGGCGCGGGGAGCGGCTCCGGATCGGATGCGGCTCCGGGAGAGGCGGGGAGCGGCGCACCGGAAGGCGAAGGGGATTCCGTTCCTGAGGGAGAATCCGGGGACGCGGAGGAAGGCTCCGGGCCCGATGGCCCCCAGGGGGACGCGCAGGATCCCGCGCCGGATGCGCAGGCCGAGACGCCGGATCCGGCCCAGACAGGCGGCACGGGTGCCGAAGGGGAGCTCGTCACCGTGGTCATCGAGGAGGGAGTCACCTCCTACAGCGTCTGCGAGCTCCTGGAGGAGCTGGGGCTGATAGAGGACGCGGACAGCCTGGATTTTTACATCTGTTCGAACAGCTATTCCCGGAGCATCCAGGAGGGCATCTATGAGATTCCCAGGGGCACCGGCGATGAGGAGATCGTAAGGATCCTTATGGGAAACAGATGAGCAAACAGAAGATTTTTTCCAATACCTCTTGCATGGCAGGAGGTATTGTGTTATAATGCAAAATGTTGGAGAGCGCGTAGATGCGCTGTTCGACGGCTGCCATAGAGGGCAAAAAACACGCAGGCCCATTCGGCAATGGTGCTCCCCAAAGGGGTAGTTGCCGGAGTCTGCCGGATCAAGACGCGGATCGGGCGGGAAGGCATGCGGAAGAAAACAACCAAACGGAGGTAAGGACATGAGCGTTATTTCTATGAAACAGCTGCTTGAAGCAGGTGTCCATTTCGGACATCAGACCAGAAGATGGAACCCTAAGATGGCTCCCTACATCTTCACGGAGAGGAACGGCATCCACATCATCGACCTGCAGAAGTCTGTGGGGAAGGTGGACGAGGCCTACAGGGCCGTCTCCGAAATCGCCGCCCAGGGCGGCACCATCCTGTTCGTGGGCACCAAGAAGCAGGCCCAGGACGCCGTGAAGACCGAGGCGGAGCGCTGCGGCATGTACTATGTGAACGAGAGATGGCTGGGCGGCATGCTGACCAACTTCAAGACCATCCAGTCCCGCATCGGAAGGCTCCATGCCATCGAGAAGATGTCCGAGGACGGCACCTTTGACGTGCTTCCCAAGAAGGAAGTCATCAAGCTGAGGAAGGAATGGGAGAAGCTGGAGAAGAACCTGGGCGGCATCCGGAACATGACCAGAGTGCCTGACGCCATCTTCGTAGTAGACCCCAAGAAAGAGAGAATCTGCGTGCAGGAGGCCCGGACGCTTGGCATCACCCTGATCGGCATCGGCGATACCAACTGCGATCCCGAGGAGCTGGACTACATCATTCCCGGAAACGATGACGCCATCAGGGCGGTGAAGCTGATTGTCTCCAAGATGGCGGACGCCGTCATCGAGGCGAACCAGGGCGAGGCCGTCTATACGGAGGAAGCGGTAGCGGCACAGGCCGGCGAAGCCGAGGATATCGAGGAAGTGGCTGCGCAGGAAGAGGCGTAAGCCCTAGGGACGAAACGACAGGCGCTGCGTGGGCGGCATAAGGAGCTGTCGGTTTCCGACAGCTCCCAATACGAAGACAGGAGGATGATATAAATGGCAGAGATTACAGCGGCAATGGTCAAGGAGCTGCGCGAGCAGACCGGAGCCGGTATGATGGATTGCAAGAAGGCTCTGAACGAGACCAATGGAAATATGGAAGAGGCCGTGGAGGTCCTGAGGAAGAACGGACAGGCCAAGGCTGTGAAGAAGGAGAGCAGGATCGCTGCGGAGGGCATCTGCCGCATCGCCACCAAGGGCGACAATGTAGCCGCGGTGGTAGAGGTGAACTCCGAGACGGATTTCGTGGCGAAGAACGAAACCTTCCAGCAGTTCGTGGAGGCTGTGGCGAAGCAGGCTGTGGAGTCCGGCGCTGCGGACATCGACGCGTTCCTGGAGGAGGGCTGGATCGAGGACGGCTCCAAGAAGGTGAAGGAAGTGCTGGTGGACAAGATCGCCGTCATCGGCGAGAAGCTCAGCATCAGGAGATTCGAGAAGGTGGAGGCAGCGGAAGGCTGCGTGGCTACCTATGTACATGGCGGCGGGCGCATCGGCGTCATCGTGGAGGCCAAGACGGACGTGGTGAACGATGCCGTGAAGGAGGCCCTGACGAACCTTGCCATGCAGGTGGCTGCCCTGAATCCCAAGTACGTGGCTACGGCAGACGTGTCCGAGGAGTACAAGGCCCATGAGAGGGAGATTCTGGCTGCGCAGATTGCCCAGGATCCCAAGATGGCAGGGAAGCCCGAGAAGGTCATCGAGGGCGCTGTCAACGGCCGCCTGAACAAGGAGCTGAAGGAGGTATGCCTGCTGGAGCAGGTATATGTCAAGGCCGAGGACGGCAAGCAGACCGTGGCGCAGTACGTGGCGCAGGTAGCCAAGGAGAACGGCGCGAACCTGAGCATCGCAAGATTCGTGCGCTTCGAGACCGGCGAGGGCATCGAGAAGAAGCAGGAGGATTTCGCGGCTGAGGTGGCTGCGCAGATGGGCATTTAAGAGAAGTTTTCAAATCAGGACAATATAAAAAGATATGAGGCCCTGAAAGCCTTGTAATCACGCATTTTTAAGTGGTTGCGGAGGATTTCAGGGTCTTTTTTGTATTCTGGAAAGAGAAGAGGAAATACCGCCTTTTATCGCCTGGAATCGTCTAAAATCACTTCAAATTGAGTATTACTCAAGGGCAATGTTGAGTAAATTGAGTATTCACAATCTTCGGCGAAGTTTACTCAATTATGGCAGTTCCTTAAAATTCCCAATCTCTCTTCTCTCAATCAAAAAATAATATAAGGAGGCTACATCATGAACAGCACAGCGTTAAGAGCAGAGAAGCTAAAAAATATTGGCACTGTTCCAGTACCGCATGAGGTGGAGAAAAGACTGCGGGGTACAAAGAATACAAGTTTGATTATTAAGGGTGAAGAAAATGAAAACACCTTCAAGAGGAACCGAGGCTGGGAGGGGAAGAATGCTTAAAATCAGAATGCAGGGAACCAGAGGAGATTTGGATTGGTTTAAAAAACTGTTGGAACGGCATGAGAAAATTAAAGTTATGCAGATTTCGGAGGCTTTTGCCAACAAAGGTACAAAGAAGTTCTTTCGCATGTATGCGGAAGTAGAAAAAGTAAAAAGATAGCACAGGAGGAAAGAATATGAGCAGAGTATCCGAAAAACAGAAAACAGTAAAGAAGTCTACGATTATCGCCATATCTAATCAAAAAGGCGGAGTGGGAAAGACAACAACCTGCGTGAATCTGGGGATTGGGCTTGCCAGGGCGGGAGAAAAGGTTCTGCTGGTGGAGGCCGATGCCCAGGGCAGCCTTGCGGTAAGCTTAGGGATTTCGGAGCCGGACAAGCTGGCCGTGACACTGGTGAATATCCTGGAGAAGGTCATCAATGACGAGGAGACCTGGCCGGGGGAAGGCATCATCCGCCATGAGGAGGGGATTGACTTTATCCCTGCA
>CAMTBF010000221.1 GCA_947068385.1 uncultured Lachnospiraceae bacterium | reverse complement strand
CTTTAAAGACTCTGAACACCGACTCCATTTTCCGCAACGTCGCTTCATTATGTTGAAGTAACGTTTCCTGTTTCTATAATACTTGTTTGCGCATCAGGCTTAGCAGCTGGCTTCCAAGTCAATGTCCCATCCGAACAAGTCGGCAGCTCCTTCCAATCACCCGCTACTGGTTCGATGAACTCAATATAGTTGCCCATGGGATCGGATACGCTCGTTAAGGTAACGGGAGCCAGCTTCTGTTCCGTTACTTCATCAAATGCATCGCCAATAAATTGAACATAATTGTTCGTTCCAGCCGCTATGTCTGTACCCAATAATACATATTCAGTTACTGCTCCACTAGCTTCCTTTCTTAATGGTATATAGAAAGATACATTATTTCCTTGAGTTGTTTGCCCCCAATATAAAGTTATTTCATCAAACTGCTTACCTTCCTCATCCAGAAATATAAACTTAGCGCTGTTAGACAACTCTTCTCTCCAGACACTACTTACTACAACATTGTTCGCATTTCCTTGTGCTATCTTCTTAGTGAGTTTTTTGCCTTTGTCACTTTCATCCCAGCTGTTTTTTGTTGTAGCCTCAAAATCTTTCGCTTTAAGAGATGTCTCCAAAACTTGCTTTGTGTCCACCGATAAGTACACTAAAAACTCATTTTCAGTTCCTGTCGGAATTACATTCTTCTGGACACGTACAGCCTCAGCCTTCTCTTGCGATGGAGTTTTGTTATCTCCGTCATATCTGCCCTCTACAATCTGCCAGTCATTGTTGACTTGCGGTATATTGTTTAGATGCCCCGCAACAGGTATATGCGTCCCCGAACCAGTCCCACCAGTTCCGCCGCCTTCCGGCACATCGTCCAGCTCCGTCTCCGCCGTCACCACCGTGGCTAACACATTGGGCGAAGCCGCGGAGAATGCCTGCCTGCCTGAAAAGGTTGTAATCTCTTGCCCCTCGCTGACAGCCTCACTTCCCAGGACTTCCCCGCTGGCTCCTGTGTCCAGGGTCATCGCGGCGATGCCTGCCTCGCTGGCCACCATAGGGGCATCGAAAGAAATCGTTACATCAACCTCTCCTGTGCCTACCGGCGTTTTCGTCTGTTTATCTACAACGGATACCTTAAAGATTCTGGCGGCTTTGGTTTTCTGCTCTTTGTCCTTGTTGTTCGTCTTCTCCTTGATTGCCCCTTCACTGTTGTTCAGGTATTTCCGGTAGCTGTTGTTGCCGTTGTCCTGTCCGTTGTCCTTGACTTCCTCTACAAGCAGCTCTGCATTGCCAAGCTTCTCCCATTTGCCATACTTCAAGGTGATGGTATAGCCATCTCCCTTGGCTGTGAGAGTGCCTCCTTTGGAAGGCGCCTTAGTCACCACCGTCGTACCCGTCACAGAGAAGCTGTCCTGAGTGAACGCGAAGTCGCTTCCTTCCCCTGCCTCTGTCACAGCCGCATCCAGGACTTCCGTCCCGTCCTTCGCGAAGTGCACTGCCGATGCCGTGGCATCCTCGCCGCACTCCACCGCGTCCTTATAGCTGATGCGGATGTCCACGGCCGCTCCGGGCACGGGCTCTATCTTCTCGCCGTCTACCAGGAAGGTGATGTCGAAGAACCTGACGAAGGAGACCTCTATCCCATCCTCTGTGTCCGCGTCTTCCTGGGCCGCGTCCGTCCCTTCTTCCGTGGATGCCTCATCGCCCTCTCCGGCTATGGCCTCCAGCATCTGCTGGTAATAGCTGTCGTACTCCTCGGTTCCCTGCAGAATCTCCCGGACGTTCAGTACCGCGCCCTCCGGAATCCCGGCGTCCTCGCCATAGGTGGCAGTGACGGTGTAGTCGCTCCCCTCTGCGGTCAGGACATTTGCGACGCCCTGCAGCTCCCCGTCGGCTTCCGTCTCCTCGGATGCGTCCCCATCCTCCGTCTCTGCGTCCTCGCTGTCCCCGGTGGCTTCGCCGTCCTCCGGCTCTGCGTCCTCGCCGTCCTCAGTGGCTTCGCCGTCCTCCGGCTCTGCGTCGCCCTCTTCCTCCTCGGACTCCAGGGCTTCGGTGGACTCCTCCGCCTCGCCGGACGCTTCCTTATTCTCAGGGGCCTCTTCGGATTCCGCGGCCTCCGTCCCTTCCTCATCGGGCTCTATGATCTCGAAGCAGCCTTCCCCGTGCACATGCTCCAGCAGCTCCGTCTGGCCGCAGGTCAGGTTGCCGTCCTTGTCGTAGCAGCCTGCCTTGTCATGGGTGTGCAGCTCCAGCTCTCCGCATATGGTGACGGTCTCGGTCTCGTAGCACTGGTCTGTATGGGTATGTGCGCCCTCTCCCTCCGGAATCTGGCAGGTCAGCTCCTCGCTCCAGGCATAACAGTTGTCCGTATGGACATGGGCCTCCTCCGTCTGGCCGCAGGTCAGCTCCTCGCTCCAGGCGTAGCAGTCGTCCGTATGGACATGAGTTTCTTCCGTCTGGCCGCAGGTCAGCTCCTCGTTCCAGGCATAGCACTCGTCCGTATGGGCATGCCCCTCTTCCGTATTGGTGCAGGTCAGCCCGCCCTGCACTTTGGTGTAGCACTCGGGGCCGTGCTGGTGCCCTGCGCCGTCCTGGCCACAGGTCAGCTCGCCCTGCACCCTCGTATAGCACTCCGGGCCGTGCTGATGCGCCGCCTCGTCTGCGCTGCAGGTCAGCTCGCCCTTCACTTTGGTGTAGCACTCCGGGCCGTGCTGGTGCCCCGCGGATTCCTCCTGGGTGCAGACAAGCGTCTCCTGCTCCTCGAAGCATGCGGCGTCATGTACATGGGGCTCCTTCTCCGGCAGCGCGCACACCAGCGCCCCGTCCTCCCCGTAGCAGTCGTCGTTGTGGACATGGACGACATAGTCCGCCTGCCCGCAGGTCAGCTCCCCTTCGCTGTCCCGGCACTGTTCGGTATGCCGATGCGCCTCCAGCTTGCAGGTGAGCACCTTCTCCTTGCGGTTCAGTGCCTGGCCGCTCATGGTGAGCGCCGCTACTGTCCCCGCCGTGACCAGCACGGCCAGGCACAGGAACGATACCAGCCAAAGCTTATATTTCTTCTGCTCCCGCAAAATTCTTGCAGCCTGTCTCTTTAAAGATTCCATCGTGCCTCTCCTTCCTTATATCTAAACTCCATTGGTTAGTTTATCAGCCCTAATCCGTCCAGCGGCCATATCCGGAACACGATCCGCCCTACCACGCCGCTGTCGCTTATGCACCCCACGGCGCTGCTGCGGCTGTCCACGCTGGTGGCCCTGTGGTCGCCCATGACGAAGCATTTCCCGTCCGGCACCTGGCAGGGCAGCTCGATGTCGCACTTGCCCAGCGCCTTCTCGGCGATGTAGGGTTCCTCCAGGGACTCCCCGTTGACGTATACATTGCCATCCCCGTCTATGTCCACCCAGTCCCCCGCCGAGGCTATGACCCGCTTGATGAGGATCTGGTTGTTATAGTAGAAAGCGATGACGTCCCCGGTCTTGAAGCTGGAATTGGACAGCGCCACCACGATGTCCCCGTCCTGCAGGGTCTGTGTCATGGAGGTTCCGTCTATCTTCAGGACCGGCAACAACAGCACGGCTATCAGCACCGCGGCCGCGGCCACCACCAGAAGGGAGAATGCGGTATTCCGCAGGACTTTGCCGTAGCGGCTCCTGTACCGCTCCTTCGCAAGCTCCTCCTCCAGCTCCTCCACCGTGGGGATCCAGGGCCGGTCTGCCGGTCCGCGCCCCTGGGCGTCCAGCTCCGACAGCTCCATGGCGTCCAGGTCGAATATCTCTATCTCCGCGATGGATCCCGCTGCCCGCCCCCCAGGGGGCCCTCCGTGTCTGCGCCTCATGTAAAAGTTCCTCTGTGCCGTTCCTTCTGCGCGTTACCTCATAATCGACATTACGTGGTATTTTGACATCGAAAAAACAGAAAAAGACGGCTGGAACCTGTTTTGGGTAAAAGTTTAGACGTATCTTTTGACTTCGCATCTGCTATAGTAAGATTACGAACAACAGAAAAACAGCCATATGCGTCATATGGCTGAGGGAAAGCTTCCTCCGGGAAAATACTTTTCAGAAAATTTTCCTCCTGATATTGAATTTTCTAACCCGCAAGAGTATAATGGTTCAAAGACGGAGAGGTTATTTTTCAGGTTTACCGCATAATGTCGATTATGCGGTATTTTTGTCGGGCAGCACCAGGCCAAGCCCTTCCAGCCGCTGCTCCTGCATCTCGCAGCTTATAAGGGTATAGATCCTGGTAGTGTTCACATTGGAGTGCCCCAGCAGGTCGGCCAGGTGGCAGATGTCTTTCTCTACATTATAATATGTCACCGCGAAGAGGTGCCGCAGGTTGTGGGGGAACACCTTCCCCTCCTCCACATGGGCCTCCTGGCACAGGGCCTTCATGGCGTGGAGGATGTTGCTGCGGTCCATGGGCCTGCCCCTGCGGGTCACGAAGACGCTTCCCTCCGTGATCCCCGCCTCCCGCACGTACCCCTTCAGCTCCCGGCACAAATCCAGGGGCAGGATCACCGTCCGGGTCTTCCCCTTCAAGGACACCACAGCCCGCCTGCTGTGGAGGGATGACACGGTGATGAACGCCAGCTCGCTGATCCGGATGCCCGTGGCGCAGATGGCCTGCATCACCAGGCACAGCCGCCTGTCCCCACGGCTCCTGGCCGCCTCCACCAGGCGCACGTACTCCGCCTTCGTCAGCTCCAGCTCCCTGGAGCGGAACACCGCCTTCTGCACCCGGAAGGTGCGCACCGCGCAGTCCCCGCGCTCCAGGAACCGCAGCAGGCTGTTCACCGCCGCCAGCATGGAGTTGGCGCTGGACACCGCGTACCGTTTTGACAGATGCTCCTTGTAGCGGATGGCCGCCTCCTTGGTCACCGGGGCGTCCCCCAGGAAGGCCGCGAAGGCCCTGGCGTCCCGCATGTACTTCTCCAGGGTGGCTTTGCTCTTCTCCTCCTCCCGCAGCTTCTCTTCGAACCGTTCCATGACCTTCTTATCCAGTGTAAGTCCCATCTGTGCCCTCCTCCTGCCCCTGCCCTCTGGACCGGGACGAAAATACCTCCATCGTACCATCCTTCTTACCGTTTGTCATCCCGATTCGGGGAATCCTGTAAAACAGACGGCAGGGTCTCTGATATGGGCAGACTGGCCTGGTAAAAAAGTCCTGTTCTGGCTCTTTCATGCATGCCACTTTTCCGCTACACTGTCATTGACACAGTGAGGCCACACTAATTCAAGTCATAAGGAGATAAATGAGATGGTCAGGAAACAGGGAACAGAATCGGGAAAGGCAGGGAGGCAGAAAAGCTACGGCCTGTTGATGATCGGGGCCGTCCTATTGACCGCGGGGATCCTATTCGCGGTGTACGCCTACAACACCAGCTATCAGGAATCCACTGCCACAGGCGCACAGCTGTCGGAAGTCAAGGCCCAGATCAGCGCCGTAAAGGAGGGGACGCAGGAGGGTGACCTAGAGGCCCTCACCGCCCGGTCGGAGCAGCTCTCCGCCGAGAAGCTGACGCTGGAGCGCCCCTATTCATACGGTCTGACGTTCGTCTTCTTCGCCATGCTGCTGACGGCCAGGGGGATCTACAACGCGGCCGTCGGCAGACGCAGCTCCGGCTCCCGGCAGGCGGACGTGAAGCGCCTGGCCCAGGCGGGGCTGCTGGCGGCGCTGTGCTACATCGGCTTCGCCTTCTTCAAGATCGACATCCCCGTAGGGCCCGAGAAGACCGCCTTCCACTTCGGCAATGTGTTCTGCGTGCTGGCGGCATTGCTGCTGGGCGGCTACTGGGGCGGCCTGGCCGGGGCGGTGGGCATGACCATCGCCGACCTGACCACCTCCTATGTGACCAGCGCCCCCAAGACCTTCTTCCTGAAGCTGTGCATCGGGCTGATCGTCGGGCTGGTGGCCCATGGGATCTGCCATCTGGGCCAGGCCCGGGACGGCAGGAAAGCGGCCATGGCCACGGTGGCCGCCGCCTTCTGCGGCATGGCCTTCAATGTGGTGGCCGACCCTCTGGTGGGGTATTTCTACAAGACCTATCTCCTGGGCGTGCCCCAGGACATCGCGTCCGCCCTGGCGAAGATCGCCACCCTCACCACGGGGGTGAACGCCATCGTGGCGGTGATCGCGGCCTCCGTCTTCTATCTGGCCCTGCGGCCGGCGCTGCTGAAGTCCGGGCTGGCCGTGGAGGCCTGAATGCGGAACGGGCCCGCGAAAAAGCCTGCGGGGAGGCATATGCGCCCTGCAGGCTTTTTTACCGGCTTTTTTTGCTAGCTTTTTATCTTCACTCCGTGAACCGCATGTCGATGTATCCCATGGAGCATTCCAGCTTTACCTCCCTGGACGCGCCGTTGTCTATCTTCTTCTCCTGGCCAAGGCCCGCATACTCCCAATCTCCCAGCTCGATGCATCCCATGGCACATTCCAGCTCGTAGTTGAAGTCGCTCTCCCGGCCCCGCACCGTCATGTCCACGCTGCCCATGGAGC
>CAMTBF010000220.1 GCA_947068385.1 uncultured Lachnospiraceae bacterium | reverse complement strand
CGAAAGAACGCCTGGCGGACAAAGGAATCGATATCTATCAGGTGCTGAAATTCTGTACAAAACACCACAATTTCCACATGCGCATATTTCACAAAAATGCTCTGATTTTGTAAAAAGTGCTGACATTTTTATGTTTAATCTGTTATAATATGGGTATAACATATAGTGGAGATATTGATAGTCGGCAAGCATGCGGAAAGTGAGGGTGCAGGTGTTTCAGGTAGGAGATTATGTGATTTGCAGCAATAAGGGCGTCTGTGAGGTAGAAAATATCACTGTCCTCAATATTTCTGGCGTGGATAGGGAGAAGGAATACTATATCCTGAAGCCTCTTTACTCGACGGGAAGCACGGTATACGTGCCGGTGGATTCCCAGAAGGACCATACGATGCGCAAGGTCCTGGAGCGGACGGAGGCAGAGCGGCTGATCGGGACGATCCCGGAGATTCCACTATTGGTCATCACAAATGACAAAATGACGGAGCAGATGTACAAGGACTGCATGAAGTCCAATGACTGCGCGGAGCTGGTCAAGCTCATCAAGACCATACACCAGCGCAAGCAGAAGCGCATCCAGGCGGGCCGGAAGGTCACGGCGGTGGATGCCAAATACTCTCACCTGGCGGAGGAGAATCTCTACGGAGAGCTGGCGGTGGCGCTGGACGTGAGCCGGGAGGAGGTAAGCGGCTATATCACGGCCGCCATCAACGGCACGAAGGCGCTGTAGGGCGGCAGCGATATGTGAATTTTTCAAAAAAGCTCTTTACATTCCGCCGCGAAGGTATTATGATTAGGGAAGGGATGGAAGATCCCTTTGGGAAAGCGATGAAGAGAAGAGTAGGATGCGAAACGCCTCCAGAGAGGGCCGCCCGGGAGACCGGCGCTGTGAGCGGCTTAAGCGCGAAGCATTTGAAGACCGTCTCGGAGCGGCCCTTAATCGGGCACGGTGGCCCCGTTACAGGCTAAGGAAGGTGGCAGCCAGGAGGAAGCCAGGGCTGCAACAAGGGTGGAACCGCGTTTTATGGAATCCTGTGGTGGATATGGAATGAAAACGTCCCTTGCAATAGCGATATTGCAGGGGGCTTTTTTGTGCATCGGCATTCCCCTGCCGGATTCTGGCCTACAAGAAGGAAAAGGAGAGGACAGGAAATGGAAGATTTCAGAGACAGATGCAGGAAGCTGAAGGAGATCTGCTTCGACGGAGAGGTGACCATGACGAAGGCGACCCTCTGGATGATCGCGGGCCTATGCCTGCTGGCCGGGATCGTCCGGGGCCTGCGGATGGCGCCCATGACCCACGGCGTCATCATCGGCTGCGGCAACGGGAACGGCAGCGGCTGCGGCAATGGAGACGGCAGCGGCTGTGAGGCAGGCACCGGGAAGCTGGGGCAGGAAAAAGGATCGAAAAAAGAACAGGGAAAGAAAGGCTGCGGCTGCAGAAGGGCCTGCAGAAGGAGAAGGGAGAAGGGACAGAGATGAAGATCACATTAAAGGACGGTTCCGTAAAAGAGTATGAGAACGCGCTCAGCGTGTACGACATCGCCATGGACATCAGCGAGGGGCTGGCCAGGGCGGCCTGCTGCGGCAGGGTGGACGGCAAGGTGGTGGACCTGCGGACAGTCATCGACAGGGACTGCGAGCTGAGCATCTGCACGGCGAACGACCCGGAGGGCCTGGCCACCATCCGCCATACCGCGTCCCATGTGCTGGCGGAGGCGGTGAAGAGCCTCTTCCCCCAGGTGAAGCTGGCCATCGGCCCCAGCATCGATACGGGATTCTACTACGATTTCGACCACGAGCCCTTTTCCAGGGAGGATCTGGACGCCATCGAGGCCGAGATGAAGAAGATCATCAAGCAGGGCGCGAAGCTGGAGCGCTTTACCCTGCCCAGGGCCGAGGCGATCCAGTTCATGGAGGACAGGGGCGAGCCCTACAAGGTGGAGCTGATTCAGGACCTTCCGGAGGACGCGGAGATTTCCTTCTATCGGCAGGGAGAGTTCGTGGATCTCTGCGCCGGGCCCCATCTGATGAGCACCAAGGGGGTCAAGGCCTTCAAGCTGATTTCCTCCTCCATGGCCTACTGGAGAGGGGATTCCGACAGGGCCAGGCTCCAGCGCATCTATGGCACGGCCTATAATAAGAAGGAAGAGCTTGCGGCCCATCTGGAGCGCATGGAGGACGCCAAGCGCCGGGACCACAACAGGCTGGGCCGGGAGATGGAGCTGTTCACCACCGTGGACGTGATCGGACAGGGCCTGCCCCTGCTGACCCCCAAGGGGACGAAGATGGTCATGAAGCTCCAGCGCTGGATCGAAGACCTGGAGGACAAGGAGTGGGGCTATGTGCGCACCAAGACCCCGCTGATGGCAAAGAGCGACCTGTACAGAATCTCCGGCCACTGGGACCATTATAAGGAGGGCATGTTCGTGCTGGGGGACGAGGAGAAAGACAAGGAAGTCTTCGCCCTGCGGCCCATGACCTGCCCCTTCCAGTACTATGTGTTCAAGAACAGCCAGAAGTCCTACCGCGACATGCCCTGCCGTTACGGCGAGACGTCAACGCTGTTCCGCAACGAGGATTCCGGCGAGATGCACGGCCTCACCAGGGTACGGCAGTTCACCATCTCCGAGGGACACCTGATCGTCAGGCCGGACCAGATGGTGGAGGAGTTCAAGGGCTGCATCGCCCTGGCCCAGTACTGTCTGCAGACTTTGGGGCTGGAGGAGGACGTGACCTATCATCTGTCCAAATGGGATCCGGAGAACCGTGAGAAATATATCGGGGAGCCGGAAGTCTGGGAGGAGACGGAAGGCCATATCCGCCAGGTGCTGAACGAGCTTGGCATCCCCTTCACAGAGGATGTGGGGGAGGCCGCCTTCTACGGGCCCAAGGTGGACATCAACGCCAAGAACGTATACGGCAAGGAGGACACCATGATCACCATCCAGTGGGACGCCCTGCTGGCGGAGCAGTTCGACATGTACTACATCGATGAGAACGGCGACAAGGTGCGCCCCTATATCATCCACAGGACCTCCATCGGCTGCTACGAGCGGACTTTGGCCTGGCTGATCGAGAAGTACGCGGGCAAGTTCCCTACCTGGCTGTGCCCGGAGCAGGTGCGGGTGCTTCCGATTTCGGAGAAATACGAGGCCTATGCCGCAAAGGTGCTGAAAGAGCTGAAGGCAAAGGACATCGACGCCACCGTGGACAACCGCTCCGAAAAAATCGGCTTCAAGATCCGCGAGGCCAGGCTGGACAGGGTGCCCTACATGCTGGTGGTGGGCCAGCAGGAGGAAGAGGAAGGGCTGGTGTCCGTCAGGAGCCGTTTCGCGGGGGACGAAGGGCAGAAGCCGTTAGCCGCGTTCCTGGATCAGATCTGTGAGGAGATTCGCACCAAGGAGATTCGGAAGGAGGAGGCACAGGAGACCGTTAAGGCATGAAAGGCTGCCCGAACCGGAACCGAAAGGGCGAAGATTCCCGGAGATTTCCCGGAATAGGCCGGACGTAAATGAGGCATACTAATCCTGACAGGACTGCAGGCGCACCGCACACAAGGGCGGTGCCGGAGCAGATTCTGCCCGGATCCGCCGCCTCCGCGCTGCTTGCCGCGAATCCGCGTGAGCGAAAAGTGACAGCAGCGCAGAAGGAGGCTAATATGGCGGATTTGAAATGCGCAGTGGAAAACTGCGGCTACAACGAGCAGCACCTGTGCTCCAAAGGGGACATCATGGTAGGCGGACAGAAGGCCTGCAGCTGCGGGGACACCTGCTGCGAGAGCTTCACCCAGAGGCGGGAGGGCATGGATTCCTTCAAGAGCTCCGTGGTGCATCCCAGCAAGACCATCAGCATAGACTGCGAAGCGGTGAAATGTGTCTACAATTCCAACTACAAATGCCATGCCGACCATGTGGACATCAAGGGCTGCGGGGCCTGCGACTGCAGGGGCACGGAATGCGCCACGTTCACCGAGAAGTAGGAAAAAACCAAAAAAACGCTGAAAAACCTAAAAAAAGAAAAATCGGATATTGACAGCAGATGGAATCTATGGTAAATTTATTAAATGTGTGAGGAACACATTGACAAAGCAGAGTATCCGCTCTCACCTTACGGCAATCGGGCCAGTAAGCGTTCACGATATGGATTTCACAGGCAGACATCGGGCTGCCCCTGGGCTGAATGAGTGAAAGTGGATAGTCATGCTATCCACTTTTCTTATGGGGAGGTATAAGACCATTAGCGATTTAATGATTAACGAACAGATTCGGGACAAGGAGATTCGCCTGGTTGGCGAAGACGGCGCGCAGCTGGGCGTCATGCCTACGAGGGAAGCCATGAGAATGGCTGAGGAGGCGGGCCTGGACTTGGTAAAGATTGCCCCCACCGCGAAGCCCCCGGTATGCAAAATCGTCGATTACGGGAAGTACAAGTATGAGATGGTCAGAAAGGAAAAGGAAGCCAAGAAGAAGCAGAGGACCATTGAGATCAAGGAGATCCGCCTCTCGCCCAACATCGACACCAACGACCTGAACACCAAGGTCAACGCCGCCAGGAAGTTCCTGAGCAAGGGCGACAAGGTGAAGATAACGCTCCGCTTCCGAGGCCGTGAGATGGCCCATATGAACACCAGCAAGCACATCCTGGACGATTTCGCCCAGAGCGTGGCCGATATCGCGGTGATCGAGAAGGCCCCCAAGGTAGAGGGCAGGAGCATGACCATGTTCCTGGCGGAAAAGCGCTAGAGCGCACAGGCTCATATATAAACGGCGTCTTGCTGTAAAGGATCTATCGCCGAGTATATATAGATTATTTAAATTTAGGAGGAAATTGCTATGCCCAAAATGAAGACAAACAGATCTGCTGCAAAGCGTTTTAAAATGACCGGAACGGGTAAGCTGAAAAGGAACAAGGCTTACAAGAGCCATATCTTGACCAAGAAGTCTCGGAAGACCAAACGTAATCTGAGGAAGCCCGCTATAACGGACAAGACGAACGAGAAGAACATGAAGAAGATCCTGCCCTACTTATAAGGCGGACAAGATGTGTTGGTGAATTTTGAATCAGGAGGAGATTAAGAATGGCAAGAATTAAAGGTGGCTTGAACGCCAAGAAAAAGCATAAAAGAGTATTGAAGCTCGCCAAGGGCTACAGGGGAGCGAGGAGCAAACAGTACAGGATCGCGAAGCAGTCCGTCATGAGGGCCCTCGCCACCGCATACAGGGGCAGAAAAGAGAGGAAGCGCCAGTTCAGGCAGCTTTGGATTGCCCGCATCAACGCTGCGGCCAGGATGAACGGCCTGTCCTACAGCAGGTTCATGTACGGCCTGAAGCTGGCTGAGGTGGAGATCAACAGGAAGATGCTGGCAGAGATGGCAGTGAACGATGCCGACGGCTTCAAGACGCTGGCGGAGCTGGCCAAGAGCAAGCTGGCATGACCAGGCAAAAGCAAACCCCGGGAACATAGTCTGTCCCGGGGTTTTTCACAGTCAGGAGAGAGGAGGATCTCATGGAGAGGATTTTGGTAGTGGTAGACATGCAGAGGGACTTCGTGGACGGGGCGCTGGGCACGGAGGAAGCCCTGGGGATCGTGGACAATGTGGCAGCGAAGATAGAGGGCTTCGAGGGCAGGATATTCGCCACCCTGGACACCCATGGCCCGGATTACCTGGAGACGGCGGAGGGGAAGAAGCTCCCCGTGCCCCATTGCATCAAGGACAGCGACGGGTGGCTCCTGAACGAAAAGGTGATGTACGCCCTGTCGGAGAAGGATTACCGCACCATCGAAAAAGGGACATTCGGCTCCACGAAGCTGGTGGAGGAGATCGGCAGGCTGGCCGCAGGGGGCCAGGTGGAGATCCAGCTGGTGGGACTGTGCACGGACATCTGCGTGGTGTCCAACGCGCTGCTGCTGAAGGCCCATTTCCCGGAAGTGCCCATCAGCGTGGATGCCGCCTGCTGTGCCGGCGTGACGCCGAAGACCCATGAGGCCGCGCTGGAGACCATGCGGATGTGCCAGATCGATATCATCGGCGCATAGGGAGGAGGGCCCGATGGCATACTTTTTTATCGCGGACACCCATTTCGGGCATGAGAACGCCCTGGCCTTTGACAACAGGCCCTTCAGGACCATAGAGGAGCACGACAGGGCCCTGATGGAGAACTGGAACGACGCGGTGGGCCCGGACGACGAGGTGTTCGTCCTGGGGGACGTCAGCTGGCATAACGCCACCAAGACCAACGAGATCCTCAGGGCGCTGAACGGGAAGAAGCACTTAATCGTGGGGAACCACGACAGGAAGCTGCTGAAGAACCGGGAGTTCCAGTCCCTCTTCATGGAGATTGCGGACTATAAGGAGCTGACGTTCCCCGAGGGGAAGGGGATGGTGCTCAGCCACTATCCCATCCCCTGCTTCAACCATCATTACTACGGCTGGTGCCATCTGTACGGCCATGTCCACTCGAAGCTGACGTGGACATGGCCGTACAGATGGCACCAGC
>CAMTBF010000219.1 GCA_947068385.1 uncultured Lachnospiraceae bacterium | reverse complement strand
CAGGGTCCCCGCTATGATCCGCACCATATTGTAGAGGAAGCCGTTGCCGCACACACGGATGACCAGATCCGCCCCCTGCTCCTCCACCCACAGCGCGTGGAGCGTCCTGACGGTGCTGCGCACCTGGGCCCCGGTCTGGCAGAAGCTCCGGAAATCATGCTCCCCTTCCAGGTAGGCCGCGGCCTCCCGCATGCGCCCCACATCCAGGGGATGATAGGTGAAATAGGAATACAGCCGCTTCACGGGCTGGGGGAATTCCCCCCGGTAGATCCGGTACTCATAGGTCTTGCGGCTCTCACAGTACCTGGGATGCCAGTCCCCCGGGACTTCCTCGGATTTCTGGATCCGGATGTCCTCCGGGAGCCGCTGGTTCAGCGCATAGGCGACCTTCCCTGCGGGCATCCTGGACAGCGTGTCGAACACCGCCACGTTCCCCAGGGCGTGCACCCCGGAGTCCGTGCGGCTGGCGCCGATGACCTGTATGGGCTCCTTCAAAAGCTCCGTCAGGCATCTGTTCAGCTCCGATTCGATGGTGATTCCATTGTCCTGGACCTGCCAGCCGTGATAATTTGTGCCGTCATAGGCCACTGTCATGCGGATGCGCTTCTTCTCCATCTCCTGTCCTTTCTCTCCCCGCCAGGCGGCCTGCGGCCTTCCGGTGGATGCATCTGCCCGATGCGTCCTGCCGCTGTATCTGCCCGCCAGGCCTTCGTCCGCCGCCCTGGCCGGAGGCATCCCCTGATTCCTCAGAGCCGCAGCCTGCCCACCGTGATGCCGATCGCCAGATAGGCAAAAATGCACAGATACCCCAGCCTGTCCCGCCTCTGGTAGATAAGGGGCTTCATCTTCGTCCTGCCCTCCCCGCCCCGGTAGCACCTGGCCTCCATGGCCATGGCCAGGTCGTTCGCCCTGCGGAAGGCGGAGATGAACAGGGGCACCAGCAGCGGCACCAGCGCCTTGGCCCTCCTCACGATGTTCCCCGTCTCGAAATCCGCCCCTCTGGCGATCTGGGCCTTCATGATCTTGTCCGTCTCCTCCAGCAGAATCGGGATGAAGCGCAGGGCGATGGACATGATCATGGCCACCTCGTGCACCGGCACCCGGAAGGCCTTCAGGGGCTTCATCATGCTCTCCATGCCGTCCGTCAGGTTGTTGGGGGTGGTGGTCAGGGTCATCAAGGAGGAGCCGATGATGAGCATGGTCAGGCGGATCGCCATGGTGGCGGCCGTCCGCAGGCCCTCCACCGTGATGGTCAGCTTCCAGACGGAGACCAGCTCCGTGCCCGGTGTCAGGAACAGGTTGAAGGTCACCGTGATCAGGAGCAGAAAGACGATCGCTTTCATCCCCTTTACGATGAACCGGAACGGCACATGGGAAAGGCCGATGACCGTGGCCAGGAAGACGGCCGCCACCCCATATCCCAGGAAGTTCCGGAAGAAGAACAGGGAAATGATGTAAAGCAGCGTACCCCCCAGCTTCACCCGGGGATCCAGCCTGTGGATCACGGATTCCGTCTGATAATATTGTCCTAATGTAATATCCCTCAGCATATCTCTCCTCGCCTGTATCCAAATTTATACTGACAGTCGCAAAACCTGCTCTTCATTGTGGCCCGGCTCACGGGCGAAAGGCTTCCGGGGCCCGGCCCAACGCATGCAGCACGGTGTCCACCGCCTCGGCGGTGGTGGTGGCGTTCACGTCCACGTCAAATCCCCTGTCCTTCAGCGCGTGGAGGATATAGGTGACCTGGGGCGCTGCCAGCCCCACCTCCTCCAGCTCCTTATAATGGGCGAATACCTCCTTGGGCGCGCCGTCGTACATGACCTTCCCCTTGTTCATGACTACAATCCTGTCTACATACTCCGCCACGTCCTCCATGCTGTGGCTCACCAGCAGGATGGTCATGCCTGTCTGGGCCTGCAGCTCCTTAATCTGCTGCAGTATCTCCTCCCTGCCCTTTGGATCCAGGCCCGCCGTGGGCTCGTCCAAGATCAATACCTCCGGCGCCATGGCCAGCACCCCCGCGATGGCCGCCCGGCGCTTCTGGCCGCCGGAGAGCTCGAAGGGGGACTGGTAGTACAGCTCCATGGGCATCCCCACCTTGCGCAGGGCGTCAAAGGCCTTCAGCTCCGCCTCCTTCTTGTCCATCCCCAGGTTCTTCGGCCCGAAGCACACATCGCTGAACACATCTATCTCAAAGAGCTGATGCTCCGGATACTGGAAGACCAGCCCCACCCTGCTGCGCAGCTTCTTCATGGGGAAGTCCCTGTCATAGATGTCCTCCCCGTTGAAATAGATATGGCCGCTGGTGGCTTTCAGCAGGCCGTTCATATGCTGTACCAGCGTGGATTTCCCCGATCCCGTATGGCCGATGATGCCCACGAACTGCCCGTCCGGAATCTGGAGGCTTACGTCGTCCAGGGCCTTCACGGCCAGGGGGCCGTCCTCTCCGTATATATAGCTCACATGATCCAGAATAATCGACATATCGATACCTCTCGTCCATTTCTGCGGATTCCGTCCCTCTGCTTCCGGCAGGGGGCTTTCCCGGTCACCTGCTCCCCGCCAGGGCGTCCGCCAGCTCCTCCACGGTCAGGATGCCCTCCGGCAGCCCGATTCCCTTTTTCCGCAGCTCATGGGCCAGCAAGGTCACCTGGGGCACGTCCAGCCGCAGCTCCTGCAGCCGCTCCACCTGGGAGAAGACCTGCCGGGGCGTGCCCTCCATGGCGATCCTCCCGCTGTCCATGACGAATACCCTGTCCGCGTGGATGGTCTCTTCCATATAATGGGTGATCAGCACCACCGTGATGCCCTCCACCTGGTTCAGGGCCCGCACCGCGCGGATGACCTCCCTGCGGCCCTTTGGGTCCAGCATGGCGGTGGGCTCGTCCAGCACGATGCACTTGGGGTGCATGGCCAGGACCCCTGCGATGGAGACCCGCTGCTTCTGGCCGCCGGAAAGCTTGTTGGGGGAGTGCCTGCGGTACTCGTACATGCCCACGGCCTTCAGGCTCTCCTCCACCCGCTCCCAGATCTCTTTCGTGGGGACGCCCATGTTCTCCGGCCCGAAGCCCACGTCCTCCTCCACCACCTGGCCGATGATCTGATTGTCCGGGTTCTGGAACACCATGCCAGCCCGCTGGCGGATGTCCCAGATATGCTCCTCCTGCGAGGTATCCATCCCGTCCACCCAGACGCTCCCTTCCGTGGGGCTCAGGATGGCATTGATATGCTTGGCCAGGGTGGATTTCCCGGAGCCGTTATGGCCCAGGATGGCGATGAACTCCCCGGGCTGCACGTCCAGGTCCACCTTGTCCACAGCCGTGGTGAAGCCCTCCACATTGCCCTCCTCGTCCCGCCTGACATATTCATATACCAGATCCTTTGTCCGAATGATTCCCATGGCCTTCCCCATCCCTTTCGCGCAAAACTGTCTGTTTCACATTATATTAGATTCCGCGGGGGATTACAAGCGCAACCTCCCTGTCCTTGGCAGATTTACAAAATCACGTTCCTGTGCTATTCTAAAGATATGGTAAGAAGCCCACAGAAAGGAATCTTTTATGGATAGAGAGAAGATCGTGAAGATGGTAGTGGCACTGGCTGCCATCGTCGTCATCGCAGGCAGCCTGAGCAGGCTTTTCAGCAGGAACTCCATGAGCCTCAGCGAATACGCCCATAACAACGGCGGCAGCGCCACTGCCACCCCGCAGCCCACACCAGCACCAAAGGATGCCGATGCCGACTCCACGCCCTCCCCGGAGCCGAGCAGCTCTCCCAGCCCCTCCCCGGAGCCGGAAAGCGCCCCTGATCCGGAGGGGAGCGCCGGCGAGCAGGAAGACGTCCCTGTCTCCTCCCTGACCGGGGCCATTTTGAACGGCTCCAGCCAGGCAGACCAGCGCTTCACACTGGAGGAGGGCTTCTATTACGAGCCCGTCTCCGACAACCTGCGCCGGTACATGACGGGCATTTCGTATCCGGCAGGGGATGCGGGGGCAGGGGACGCCGCCCCGCCGGAGATCGACTTCGACGACCTCCGCTATGTCCATATCCGGCACATAGACTTCGACGGAAATCCCACCGAGGGGGAGCTGGTCTGCAATGCCTCCATAGCCGCCGACCTGACGGAGATCTTCCGGGAGCTCTACCGCAACGAGTACAGGCTGGAGAAGGTGCTCCTGATCGACGAATACGACGGGGACGACACCGCCTCCATGGAGGACAACAATACCTCCTGCTTCAACTACCGCACGGTGGACGATACGGACCGCCTGTCGAAGCATGCCTACGGCCTGGCCATCGACGTCAATCCCCTGTACAACCCCTATGTCACCTATACGGAGGAGGGCACGGAGCAGGTCTCCCCCGCCTCCGCCCTCCCCTACGCCGACAGGGATCTGAGCTTCCCCCACAAGATCGACGAGGATGACCTGTGCTATGAGCTCTTCACCCGGCATGGCTTCACCTGGGGCGGCGACTGGAACGGCGTGAAGGATTACCAGCACTTCCAGAAAGCGCCGTAGCCCCTGGCGGCTAAATCTTGATCTCCGTCCATTTCCCCTGCCGGAACCGGATGCTGGCGAAGATGAACCGGGACAACTGATCCGCGATGACGCCTATCCAGATGCCGGCTATGCCCATCTGCAGCACATACCCGAAGAAATAGGAGCCGAATGTCCTCACCAAGGTGACGCTGATGGTGGAGGCGATGGCGGTGTACAGGGTGTCTCCTGCCCCGCGCAGGCATCCCATATAGATCACCTGGGCAATCTGCAGGATGACCACGAAGATGATGATGTGCATGATGTCGATGCCGATCTCCACGATCTCTTCTTCCGCAAAGAAAAGCTCCATGAGCCCCCTCGCCCCAAAGAAATAGATGAGGGCCAGCGCCACCGAGATCACGGTGCCTATCATCCGACAGGTCTTGCCGTACTGCCTGGCCCGCTCCGGCTCCTTTGCCCCCAGGCTGAATCCGATCAGGGCCACCGCCGTGGCCTGCAGGCCGTCCCCGAAGGAGAAGGACAGCCCCATGATGTTCATCCCCACCTGATGGGCCGCCATGGCCGCGGTCCCCTGGTTCGCCGCCATGATGGCGGTCAGCATGAAGCCGATGCGCATGAGGATCTGCTCCGCGAAGACGCTGTAGCCCACCTTGATGATGTTCTTCAGGGCCTCCATGGCAGGCCTGATCCGCTCCTTCACTATGTAGGGAATGCTTACGAAATTATCGTCCTTCCACACGGACAGCACGCTCATGATGCTGGACACCACAGTCCCCAGCACGGTGGCCAGGGCCGCTCCCCTGATCCCCAGGGCCGGAAATCCGAAATGCCCCCCGATCAGCAGGTAGTTGAACAGGATATTGACCGTATTGGACACCAGGTTGGTGCGCATGGTGATGCGTGTGTTGCCCGCCCCCCGCTGGGCGGAGTTGACGCCCATCTGGACGCAGTTGAAGATCATGCCGCCCATGATGATCCTGAAATACAGCACCGCGCTGTCATGGGTGAGCTCCTCGGAGCCGCAGAGGCGGATGATAGGGTCGGCCAGCGCCACCATCAGGACGCTGACCGCAATGGCCATCACCGCGATGAACACCAGGAAGGTGGCGAAGATCTGGTTCGCCTCCTCCCGCTTGCCCTGGCCCTTCCGCCTGGCCACCAGAGCCGATATGGACACATTGGCGGCGATGAACAGGGACAGCCCCATGAACTTGGGCTGTGTGGTCAGCCCCACCGCCGCCACCGCGTAGGAGCCCATGGAGCTCACCATCAGGGAGTCCACCAGGCCCGCGAACGCGGCGAAAAACGACTCCAGTATCGCGGGCCATGCCATGTCCAGAGTCTTCTTTACGTCATCCTTGTTATACTGAAAGAGTTTCATGATCGCTCCCTGTGTAAAAAGGGAACCAATGATCTCCCATTGGCTCCCCCGTTTTCCTATATATCGAATACTGCTATTAAACAAGCTCCAGAATGACTTCCATGGCGGCATCGCCCTTGCGGAGGCCCTTCTTGATGATCCTGGTATAGCCGCCGTTGCGGTTCGCGTACTTAGGGCCATACTCATCGAACATCTTCGCCACCAGATCCACCTCTTTGGTGTTCCTCTTGCGGCCCGCTGCCTCTGTGGGAACGTATACCACAGGATACAGCACTCTCAGGATCTGACGTCTCGCGTGCAGCCTGGAGGGGAGATCCTTCTTGATTTCCTTCTCCACGTTCTCGAATTTGGTGACGCGCTTGCCGTCGATGACTTCCTTGACGCGCTTGCCGTCCTTGTCCTTCACCGGAACCTTGGCGGTGACGGTGACCGTCTCGTAGTTGTCCCTCTCCTTGATGGCCAGGGTAATCAGATGCTCCGCGATCTTCCTCACTTCCTTGGCCCTCGCCTCGGTGGTGACGATCTTCCCGTGATACAGAAGAGCGGTCACCTGATTTCTCAGAAGCGCCTTCCTCTGGGGTGATGTCCTGTCTAATTTCCTGTACTTTGCCATAATTGTTTCCTTTCTCCTTTCAT
>CAMTBF010000218.1 GCA_947068385.1 uncultured Lachnospiraceae bacterium | reverse complement strand
GATCACTTCCTGTCCCGATACGGAAAACCATGTCTTCCCACATTCCTTTCCTTCCGCAATCCGCTCCTGCTCCGGCGTAGACTCCTGCCCACAGAAGAAAACCTTCTCCGGCTCGAAGAAGTCCGGCTCAGGCTCTAGGCAGAAGGTATCGCTCAGGAAGAATTCTGCTTTCCTTCCCAGCGCTCCCGCGATCCTTTCCATGTCCGTAGCGCCTATGTCCTGCGCCCCCGTCAGGATCCGGGACAGCTTTTTGGCATCGATTCCTGTCTTCAGGCTGATGTAGGTCTGTTTGATCTTCCGCTGGGACAGATAGGTATTGATATTTTCTACGTATTTCGTCATGACATGCACCTCCCCCCTTAGCTTACTCTATTGCATCATGATTCGCTCGCTTCCATTGTATCTCATTATAAAGGATTTTTCAATACATAAAATGCTCTTTTCTTCTTATTATGCCTCTTTCTTCCATTATAATCTCATTATTTGTCCGAACTTCCATCAGGCTGCTTCTCTCCCCACCGGAAAAACTGTCCATTTCCATGCTCACGAATCTGCGCTATGATAAAGGAGGGGGAAATCTAAAGCTTTCTCCCGAAATTCCTGAGAGAATTCCCGCGCACATCCGTCTAACAGACAGAAAGGGGGAGAAATCAATGGACAACGGTGCAAGTAGCTACCGCCGTTTCCTTGATGGTGATGATGAAGGCATCGTCGAGATCATCAGAGATTACAAGGACGGGCTGATTCTGTACCTGAACGGCTTTACCCGGAATATCTCCACGGCGGAAGAGCTGATGGAGGAGACCTTCGTGAAGCTGGCTACCAGGAAGCCGAGGTTCCGGGGACGGAGCGCCTTCAGGACATGGCTCTACGCCATCGGCCGCAACGTGGCCATGGATCATCTGCGGCGCAGCGCCAGGCTCTCTCCCATCCCTGCGGAGGAACTGGAGCGGCTGGCCGGGGAGGAGGAGAGCCTGGAGAAGTCGTATCTGCGCACAGAGCGCAGGATCCTCCTGCACCAGGCCCTGGGCCGGCTTAAGATCGAATACCGGCAAGTCCTGTACCTGGTCTATCTGGAGGGCTTCGACAACGGGGAGGCCGCGGCAGTCATGCATAAGAGCAGACGGCAGATCGAGAATCTCGTCTATCGGGCGAAGCAGTCGCTGAAATCAGAGCTGGAAAAGGAGGGCTTTGTATATGAAGAATTATAGGGAAGTGGCGGACGCTGTGCTGGAGCGCAGGGACGCTTACCAGAAAGCGCAGAAACATAGACGGCACATCATGTTCCGGGCGGCGGCAGGGGGAGGGGCCCTCTGCCTTATGGCTCTGCTGGGGCTCATGCTATACCAACGAGGCAGTATATCTCCCGACAGCGACGGGACGCCCCTGTCCGATCCCGATGTCTATTATGTCTCATCCAAAGGCAGTTCTTCGGAGACCGATGGCCCAAAGGGTCTCCCTGGCACGGGCAGCACGGCAGACGGCAGCCCCACCGCCTCCGCGGGAAGCGCCGAAAACGACGGCCTGGCAGCCCCTGCAGATAATACTGACGGCGACAGCCTGGGAGCTTTTGCAGAAAGCACAGCCTCCCCTGCCAAGGGCAGCACTGCCCCGGATGCCCCGCCCCCGGCCAAAGGCCGGGAAACCGCCTCCGAAGGCGGCAGCGGAGCGCTCCCCATCAGCTACAGCTCCCTCTCTCTCCCCCAGGGGCAGGTCATGCCGGAAATCATATCGGCCTACGCCGCCTCCGGCCAGTCCGAGGCGGAGATCCTGCCCTTCAGCGAGGATCTGCTGTCGAAGAGCAGCGCCATCCTGGAGGGGCGGATTACGGACATGTACCTCAAGCACTATACCTATGACATATACAGTGACAAATTCGGCCCGAAGGAAATCTACCACCAACAGGACGCCTCCGTGGTATATGAGCTCACCGTGGACAAAGTATGGTACGGGGACGAATCCCTGTCCGGCACCTCCGTGCTGATAGAGGACGACATCTATCTGATAGACACCTATTTCTCCCTGAAGGTGGGCTGCAGCTATGTCATCCCCGTCAGCGATTTAGCCCCGGAGAAACAGCTGTGGGCCGAATACGCCGGGGGCGACCTGACAAGGGACGGCAGATATACCACGCTCTACCCCCACCACCCCCAAATCGAGGTCACTTCGGACGGGGACTACATCGTCACCACGGACTGGGAGAGCCTCTGCCCTGACAGCGCCAGCCCCATCTGGCTGGACATCCCCGAGAGCAGCTTCGTGGAATACCATCCGGAGAACAAAGCGGGCAAGGACGGCCTCATCACCACGGAATGGCGGACGCTCCTCCTCTCCCCTTACGATATGGTCTATTATTACGACAAACTAAAGCTAATCAGGGCCGACGAGTTCTTTAACCTGCTGAACCGCCTGACAGAACGGCTGCCCTAGGTTCCAGGCGCTTTTGCGGCGGCGCCATCGAAACTGCTCCCACGCAGAAGGAGCCGGGGCAAAAGGCCGAACCGCACCATGGGTTCTCCCTTTGCCTCGGCTCCTTTCAGAACGGAAACCCGACGCTTGCCCGGTTATTTTTGGTTCGCCAGCGCGTCCTTCACGGCCTGGAGCACCTTCTCGTCCTTCTCATGGGTCAGGCAGTATCTCAGCCTGGTCTCCACGTAGCTGCCGCTGCCGCTTCCCAGGGCCGTAATGGCGGCTTTGCGGATATCCGGATCCGCGTCCTCCGTCAGTCCCACTATAGTGTTCCGGACATCCTCGTCCTCTATCATGCCAGACACGCCGGCGATGGCTGCCAGCCTTACTTCCTTGTCCTTGTCGCCGACGAATTTCAGCACCTTCTCTGCTTTGCCCTTGCCTGCCAGTTTTTCGATCTTCTCAATTTTTCCCATGTCTTTCCTCTCTTCCTTTTGTCTTTCTTTCCTTTGTCGCTGTCTTTTTGTTCCTGTTTTATTGCTTATTCCTCATTTTTGTATTATAATTCAGGAAAGATCGGCATGACAATGGTCAATTGTCAGAATCTGTTACTTAATCATCATTCTCTGAAAAATGTGGATTAAAAGGAGGCTCCCATGCGAAAACCACAGGACGATCTGCGCTACCGGAAAACCGAGGCCCTGATACAGAAGACCTTCCGGGAACTGCTGGCGGAGATGGACTATCAGCAGATCACCATACAGGAGCTGTCCCTGCGGGCCCAGATCAACCGCAAGACCTTCTATCTGCACTATGCTTCCATGGACGACCTGCTGCGCAGGATGCAGGCCGACACCATGAAGCGCTTCCTGGAGCCGGTGAAAGACGCGAAGTTTCCCTGTGACCTGGAGAAAATCGTGCGCAACTGCTATGAATTCTCGGAATCCTCCGATAAGCTGGATGAGAAAATCCTGAACAGCAAGGGGCACTTCCCCATTGCCGAGGCGCAGCCCGAAAGCGGGGACATTTCCTGCTTCGCCGAAGAGTATGACCAGTATCCCGCCGACAAGCGGCTCTATCTGCTCATCTATATCAACAACTGCCTGACGAGCATTTACAGGCAGTGGGTCAAAGGCGAACGAAAGGAGCCTATGGAGGACATGATCCAGCTCACCATCCGCCTGATTTCCCATGGTCTGTTATCCTAAGGAACCATTCCCGGTAGGCACACCGTCCTGCCCTGCCGCCCCGATTCCTTCAAGTCGATCAGCCGCTGGTTCTCCGAGCCCCGGAAGGCCAGGCGGAGGTTCTTCCTCTCCTCCACGAACTCGCCGTCCACCAGCACGTCTATCAGGGACAGGAGCTGCGCCACCTCCCCGGATTCGGGCCCGCCGTCCTGGCTGCCGGCTCCGCCGCGTTCCTCCTCCGGGCGGTTCAGCGCCCTGCAGGCATATGCCTTTTGCTCCTCCCGGGCCCAGGCCAACAGATCCTCCTCATACCGATACCCCGTATAGCACCAGACATCCTTCTGCGGATAGCGCTGGCGCACCTTTTGTAGGAGCGACAGCACCGTCCCCCGGTTCTCCGGCTCCATGGGCTCCCCGCCCAGGAGGCTCAGTCCCCGGATATAGTCAGGGGCCAGGGCCTCCAGAATCTCCTCCTCCGTCTCCCGGGTATAGGGCTGGCCGAAGCCGAAATCCCAGGCCTCGCTGTTGAAGCATCCCTTGCAGCGGTGGGTACAGCCGCTGACGAACAGGGACACCCGGATGCCCGGGCCGTTGGCCACGTCTGTCTTCTTAATCGTCGCGTAATTCATAGATGCAGCACCCTCGATTTGATTTCTTTTGTCTTGCCAGCGTTCCAGAAATTCTCCCCCAGGTATCCGCAGGTGCGCCTGGTGACGTTCATCTTGGAATGGTCCTTATTGTGGCACTGGGGGCATTCCCACTCATTGTCCTCGTTGACCACGATTTCCCCGTCAAATCCGCAGACATGGCAGTAGTCGGACTTCGTGTTGAACTCGCCGTACTGGATGTTGTCGTAGATGAAGCGCATCACTTCCTCCACGGCCTCCACGTTGTTGATGAGGTTGGGCACCTCCACATAGGAGATGGCCCCGCCCAGGGACTTGTTCTGGAACTCGCTCTCGAAGCGGAACTTCGTGAACGCGTCGATGGGCTCCCGGACGTCCACATGGTAGGAATTGGTGTAGTACCCCTTGTCCGTCACGTTGGGGATGTCCCCGTACTTCTCCTTGTCGATGCGGGCGAACCGGTAGCACAAAGTCTCCGCAGGCGTGCCGTAGAGGCTGAAGCCTATCCCGGTCTCCTCCCGCCATCTGGCGGCCGCGTCCTTCAGATGGTCCATGACCCGCAGGGCGAACTCCTTGCCCTTGGGTTCGGTATGGCTGCAGCCCTTCATGAGCCAGGTCAGCTCATAGAGGCCGATGTAGCCCAGGGACATGGTGGAATAGCCGCCGTACAGGAGCTTGTCGATCTTCTCCCCCTTCTTCAGGCGGGCGATGGCCCCGTACTGCCAGTGGATGGGGCTTACGTCGGACACCGTGCCCAGCAGGGCCTTGTGGCGGCACATCAGCGCCTCATAGCACAGGCCCAGCCGCTCGTCCAGGCGCTTCCAGAAGATCTCCTCATTGCCCTCGGAGACGATGCCAATCTGGGGGAGGTTCAGGCTGACCACGCCCTGGTTGAACCTGCCCTCCCATTTGTAGTTCCCCTGCTCGTCCTTCCAGGGGGAAAGGAAGGAGCGGCAGCCCATGCAGGAGAACACATTGCCCTCATAGTTCTCCCGCATCTTCTTGGCCGAAATATAGTCCGGATACATGCGCTTGGCCGAGCACCTGGCCGCCAGGCGGGTGACATAGTCGTACTTTCCGCCTTTTAAGCAATTGTTCTCGTCCAGCACATACACCAGCTTGGGGAAAGCTGGCGTCACATAGACCCCCTTTTCGTTCTTCGTCCCCTGCAGGCGCTGGTTCAGGATCTCCACGATGATCCGGACGGTCTCCTCCACATACTCGTCCTCATCGTCTATGTGCAGGAATAGCGTCACGAAAGGTGACTGTCCATTCGTAGTCATCAGGGTGTTGATCTGGTACTGGATGGTCTGGACGCCGGAGCGCAGCTCGTCCTGGAGCCGCAGCTCCACGATCCGCTCCTTGTCCGCGGCGTCCAGCCTGTCGCCGAACTCCTCGTCCAGCTGGGCGGTGAACTTGTCCTTGCTCTTGCGCAGGTATTTCCCCAGGTGCTTGATGTTCACGGACTGGCCGCCGTACTGGTTGCTGGCCACCGCCGCGATGATCTGGGTGGTGACGGTGCAGGCCACCTGGAAGCTCTTGGGGGACTCTATCATCTTTCCGTTGATGGATGTCCCATTGTCCAGCATGTCCTTGATATCGATCAGGCAACAGTTGAAGATGGGCTGGATGAAATAGTCCGCGTCATGGAAATGGAGCACGCCGTTGTCGTGGGCCAGGGAGATGTGCTCCGGCAGGAGCATGCGCCTGGTCACGTCCCGGGACACCTCTCCCGCGATATAGTCCCGCTGGGTGGAGGCCAGGCGGGTGTTCTTGTTGGAGTTCTCCTCCGCCAGCTCCTTGTTCTCGTTGCGGATCAGCTTCAGGATGGACTCGTCCGTGGTGTTGGATTTGCGCAGCAGGCTGCGCTGGTAACGGTACACCATGTACTTCTTGGAGAGGACGTATTTATTGTGCTGCACTAAGTGCTGCTCTATCACGTCCTGCACATGCTCCACCGCCTGCAGCTCCCTGCCCTCGTCCTGCACGGCCATGAGGATCTCGTCCACCAGGGCCTGGTCGGCCCTGTCCCGCTCCTCCACCTCGTTGTTGGCCTTCCGGATGGCCGCTACAATCTTCTCCTCTTCGTAGGGCACCACGCGCCCGTCTCTTTTCTGAATCCTCATACTCTCTCCGCTCCTTATGAATGCCCTTCTTCAATGAATGCCGTCTTGAATGCTTTTCTTCATTGCCACACGCCGCATACAGAAGGCCGCACCGCAAGTGCAACGGATACGGCCGTTTTCTATATCTTGTGTTCTCTGATGGACTTTTCGTCTATATTTTGTATCTCACATTATAATAG
>CAMTBF010000217.1 GCA_947068385.1 uncultured Lachnospiraceae bacterium | reverse complement strand
CGTAGCCGATGATGAAATGGGCGCTGACGCTGGCCTCATGGGTGTCCTTCTGCCACTCGAAGTAGCTGCGGTTCTGGGCGGCGGTCGTGCCGGGGTTGGCGGTGTAGTGGACGAAGATGTTCTTCACTGACTCCAGAGGCTCCCCGGGGCGGGAGTATTCGTTGGGGGTGAGGAAGTCCTCCGTCCAGTCCGGGTGCTTGGCGAAGGCATCCGCGGGGATTCCCTGCACCAGGGTGCCCGAGGGCTGCCCGCCTGCGGCATCCCCCTGCTGGTCTCCGGATACGGGCAGGGCATTCCCCCCGGCGCTTCTGGCCTGCTGGCTCTTGATCGCGAAGTAAACCGCGAACAGGAGGATGCACAGCACCCACGCGCCCAGGATCAGGCGCTGCAGGAGGACGCGCTGTCTCCTGCTCTGGGCGGCAGCACCGCGGGAGCGTGGGGCGTTGCGCGGATGCTCTCTGGCGGGCCGTTCGACTACATATTGTAGTCTGGCGGAGCTTCCCTGCTGCCAGGCTTCTCTGGGCTGCTGCTGGGTTCTTGCCTGCTGGGCTTCCCTGCGGGGGCGGCTTGCTCTTTCCTGCATGGGCTCCATGCGGGGGCGGCTCGTTCTTTCCTGAGCGGGCTCCATGCGAGGCCGGGCCGCTCTTTCCTGCGCGGGCTCCATGCGGGGGCGGGCCGCTCTTTCCTGCGTGGGCTCCATGTGGGGACGGGCCGCTCTTTCCTGCGGCATCTCCCTGCGGGGACGCGGCATGGTTTCCTGGCGGGCAGAGGCCCTGTCCTGGCGCTGCCAGACGTCCTCCTGCGGGCATCTGCGCTGTGGTTTTTTGCCGGACGGAATCGGCACCTGCACTATCTTTCCTTTCCTGGCAGGCTCATGGCCCCGGTAACCGTCGAACATGTCCGTGGTCACCTCCCGCCTGGGGCTGCTTTCCGTATAATCCGCATCCCCGGCCGGCCTCGAAGCCCGGCGCTCTGACGGATATTCCTCTTCCGGCCCGGGCTCTTCCTGAAAAGTCTGCCTGGGCCGCCGGACATCCGGGGCAAGTCCTCTGCCCATGGCCTTTGTGCCGTCATCGGGAGCTTGTCTGCTGCCCTGTGCCATCCTGCTTCCATATGCGACGGGCCGGCGGCCTCTGCCGCTCGTCTCCCGCATGGGCCTGCCCATCTGCCTCTCATAATCTACCAGGTACGGGTTGCGCCTGGCCTCAACCTCTTCGTAATCGTCTCTCCTCTGTGCGCTGCTGCTCTGCCTTACCATCTCTCTACCTCATCAAATTTATGACTATGTATAATACGCTTACTGTGAGACCCATGATAAAGGAGAGATGTATCATTTTTGTTAGTAAAATATGAATTCAAGGAAAATTTCCCACCTCAAATCAACAGTTGTTGTTACGGTACTTTAGTCCATGACCTAGATATCCCGGAAAGCCCGATACGTCCTTGCCATCCCTTCCCCGATGTCCATATACCGCAGCCCCAGCTCCTCCTTGCCCTTTTGATTGGAATACAGCTCCGTCTCCGCCTCCGTCAGCGGGAAGGGCAGCGGCAGGCCCTGGCCCTGGGCCTCCCGGGCAGTCAGCGGGATCTCCTGGGGCTCCACGTCCGAAGCCTGCCTCAGCTCCCGGAAGAAACCGTCATAGGTCAGGATCTCCTCCCCGCACAGGTTGTATGCCTGGCCGTAGGCCTTTGGGTTCAGCAGGCATTTCAGTACAGCCTCCGCGGCGTCCTTTACGTAGACGAACTGGAAGGAGCCCGCGGCATCGGTGATGCGGGGCAGCACATGGTTCTGGGCCAACAGCCGGATATAGACGGATTCCCTGGGGGCGTAGTTCAGGGGGCCGTAGAGGATGGCGGGGCGCAGCACCGTGAAGCTCATGTCCCTTCTGCCGCATTCCTCCCGGATTTCCCGCTCCAGGGCCACCTTTCCCGCGATGTACGCCCCGGCCTCCCCTGGCAGGGGCCTGGTCTCCAGCGGGGCATCCTCCCCCTTCAGGCCGCTTATGCCCCGCTCATAGACATCCACGGTGCTGATGAAGACGTACTGCCGGATGCGCCCCGGCATGTTCTCCAGCACTCTGGCGATGTCCCCCTTCTCGTAGGCGCAGAAGTCCACTATGCAGTCGTAGTCATCCTCTATGGACTTCCACACTGCTTCTTCCTTCCTGTCTCCCTTTATCTGCTTCGCGCCCAGCTCCGCCACGGAATAGGTCCCCCGGTTCACCACCGTGACATCGTGCTCCTTTGCCGCCAGCATCACGAAGACCCTGCCGAAAAAGTAGCTGCCTCCTATGACCAATATCTTCATCTCTCTCCTCCGTCATCCGCCTTACAGGCCCATGCGTTTCATTCTAAAAGGACAGGCCGTGAACCCTCACGGCCTGCCCCGTCTTCCGTCATCTCTGCCCGTAATAGGCATTGGCCCCATGCTTCCTGTAATAATGCTTATCCATCAGCTCCTGGGGCGCGGGCTGGACATGGTGGTTGATGGACTCGGTGCGGTAGGCCATCTTCGCCACCTCCTCCAGCACCACCGCGTTGTGCACGGCCTCCTTCGCGTCCTTCCCCCAGGTGAAGGGCCCGTGGTTCTTGCATAGCACAGCGGGCACGGACACGGGATCCTTGCACATCCGCAGGAACTCGCTGACGATGAGCCGCCCCGTGTTCCTCTCGTAATCCTCCGCGATCTCCTCCGCGTTCAGGCAGCGGACGCAGGGCACCTCGCCGTAGATGTAATCCGCGTGGGTGGTGCCGTAGCAGGGGATGCTGCGCCCGGCCTGGGCCCAGCTGGTGGCATAGGAGGAGTGGGTATGTACGATGCCCCCGATCTCCGGGAATGCCCTGTAGAGCTCCGCGTGGGTGGCGGTGTCGGAGGACGGGCTGTAGCGCCCCTCCACCTTCTTGCAGTCCAAATCTACTACGACCATGTCGTCCGGCGTCAGCTTGTCATATTCCACCCCGCTGGGCTTGATGACGAACAGGCCGCTCTCCCTGTCCATGGCGCTGACATTGCCCCAGGTAAAGGTCACAAGGCCGTACTTGGGCAAGTCCAGGTTCGCCTCGCAGACGATTTTTTTCAGTTCCTCTAACATAACGCTTCTCCCTTCTTAATATAATCGCTGCGCGATGGCTCTGAAAAATAAAGCCGCTTCGCGCACACTCTCCCTATGCCAGCCCCTCCACGGCCGCCTTCTCCGCAGGCAGCGTGCTCTTGTACTTTTCGATGAAGGCATCGAACCCGGCCACGTCCTCTGGCTTCGGCGCGATCGTCGTCCCGGTCTGTCCGGCGAAGATCTTCCCGCTTAAGTAATCCGGCAGGGCCTCGCCCTCTTCCTTCTCGTACATGTAGGCCGCCAGCACCGCCATGCCCCAGGCGCCGCCCTCGCTGGCGGTGTCCATCACGGTCACGGGCGCGTTCATGGCCGCCGCCATGAGCTGCTGGCCTACCACGGGAGTCTTGAACAGGCCGCCGTGGCCTGTCAGGGAGTCCACCTGCACCTGCTCCTCCTTCAAGAGGATGTCGTTCCCGATCTTCAAGGCAGCCATGGCGCTGTAGAGGTGGCTGCGCATGAAGTTGGCCAAAGTGAACCTGGCGTCCGGCGTGCGGACGAACATGGGCCTGCCCTCGTTCAGGCCCGTCACCGGCTCCCCGGAGAAATAATTGTACGCCATCAGGCCGCCGCAGTCCGCGTCCGCCTCCAGGGCCTCCCTGTAGAGCAGGCCGTAGAGCTCGTTCTTGTCCAGCTTCCCAGCCCCCGGGAGCTTCTCCATGAAGGCCTCGAACAGGTTCACCCAGGCGTTCAGGTCCGAGGTGCAGTTGTTGCAGTGCACCATGGCCACGGGGCTGCCGTCCGGGGTGGTGACCATGTCGATCTCCTCATGGACCTTGGCCAGGGGCTTCTCCGTCACCACCATGGAGAAGATGGATGTGCCCGCGGAGATATTGCCGGTGCGCTTCCGCACGCTGTTGGTGGCGGTCATGCCCGTGCCCGCGTCCCCCTCGGGCGGGCACATGGGCGCGCCGGGCTGCAGGGTGCCGGTGGGATCCAAGAGCTTCGCCCCCTCCTCGGTGAGCCACCCGGCGGTCTGACCCGCGCACAGCACCTTGGGCAGGATGTCCTTCAGCTTCCAGCCCAAATCCCTGTCCGCCACCAGCCCGTCGAACTGCTCCAGCATCCGCGCATCGTAATCGCAGGTCCCGGAGTCGATGGGGAACATGCCGGAGGCCTCGCCTACGCCCAGCACCTTCTCCCCCGAAAGCTGCCAGTGGATGTAGCCTGCCAGGGTGGTGAAGAACGCCACGTCCTTCACATGCCCCTCGCCGCTTAAGATGGCCTGGTAGAGATGGGCGATGCTCCACCTCTGGGGGATGTTGAAATCAAATACGGGCAGAAGCTTCCTGCATGCCTCCTCCGTCATGGTGTTGCGCCAGGTGCGGAAGGGCACCAGGAGCTTCCCCGCCCTGTCAAAGGGCATGTAGCCGTGCATCATGCCCGAGAAGCCAAGGGCCGCCAGCCTGGCCAGGGGCACGCCGTACCTCTCCTGTACGTCCTGGGCCAGGTTCCTGTAGCAGCCCCGCAGCCCCTCCCAGATGTCCTCCAGGCTGTAGGTCCAGATATTGTCCTCCAGCCGGTTCTCCCAGTCCCAGTTCCCCTGGGCGATGGGCTGATGGCTCCCGTCCACCAGGACGGCCTTGATGCGGGTGGAGCCGAACTCCAGTCCCAGCACTGCCTGTCCCTCCTCAATCGCTTTCCTGATCTCTTCGCTCATAATCTACCTCTTTTCTGCCTCTATGCTGGTCTATTCTCAAATCTCTACCTATCAGTATAAAAAAAAGCGGCCCCAAAGTCAATATTGTACCGGAATTCTACATATAATGTAGCAACGTTTCCATATTCAGGTGATTTTTTGAAACCAAACTCCCGTCTTTCCACCAAGCAGCTCCTTTTCGGCCTCGCCTTTCTCCTGGCCTTTCTGGGGCTGACCCTTTTCCTGTTTACATACCAGCGGGACGAAAAGCGCTTCGAAAGCCTTACCGCGAAGCTTTTCACCCAGGAGCTGGCGGCCGATACCCTGGACCTCCACTATACGCTGGCAGATCCGGCGGACTTCGGCATCCATGACTATGCGCCCTCCCTCTCCTGCTACAGCGCCGAGAGCATGCCGGGCAGCCGGGCGGCCACCGAGAACATGCTGGCCGCGCTGAACGCCTTGGACACGGATAAGCTCTCCCAGGCGGATGCCAGGCTGTGGCTGCTGCTGACCCGCTCCCTGGAGAATTCCCTGAACTTAAGCGGCTTCCCCTACTATGACGAGCCCCTCTCCCCCGCCTCCGGCACCCAGACCCAGCTTCCCATCCTGCTGGCGGAGTACGCCTTCCGCAGCAGGCGGGACGTGGAGGACTATCTGGCGCTGTTGGACCAGACGGACGAATACTTCGCCTCCCTGCTGGACTATGAGCAGGAGAAGGCCGCTGCCGGATTTCCCATGCCCGCGGCCTTCCTCCAGGACGTGCGGGAGCAATGTGACACCATTGTCACAAAGGAGGCCCTGGAGGCGGGCACCCACTTCCTGCAGACCACCTTCCAGGAGCGGCTGGAGGAGCTTTACGGCAAGGGCCTTGTGACGTCTGCGGAGGCCGGCCATTATGCCGCGCAGAACGAACGGCTCTTGAAGACCGTGGTGCTGCCCGCCTATGCCAGCCTGGGGGACGGCCTTCTTCTGCTGGAGGACGGCGATGCCCTGCCTGCCGGGCTGGCGGCGCTGCCGGAGGGCAAGGCCTACTACCGGGAGCTGCTGATCTCCCAGACCGGCTCCTACCGCTCCATGGAGGAGATCCAGCAGCTATTGGCGGAACAGTTCTCCAGAGAATACCAGAACATCAAGAAGCTGGCGGCGGACCATCCCGAAATCCTCCAGTACTATGCTCTGGAGGCTGCCCCCGGCTTTCCCTACCGGGAGGCCTCCCAGATGCTGCTGGACCTAAAGCAGAGGATGGCAGAGGACTTTCCCCCCATCCCCGGCGGGGCGGTGGACGTGCATGTGAAGGCTGTGTCGGACAGCCTGGCCGATTACTGCGCGCCTGCCTTCTACCTGACCGCGCCCCTGGACGACACCGCCTCCAACACAATCTACATCAACCGCCAGAAGACCCCTGACGGGCTGGAGCTGTACACCACCCTGGCCCACGAGGGGTATCCGGGGCATCTCTACCAGACCGTGTACCACAACCGCTCCTTGCTGGCCGCGGGGGAACGCCCTGCCAGGGAGCTGCTCTGGTACGGGGGCTATCAGGAGGGCTGGGCGCTGTACGTGGAATTCCTGTCCTATCAGTATGCCGCGGACCTGCTGCGGGAGAACGGCCAGGAGACGGCGGCCCTGGCCGCGGACCTGGAGGCCCGCAACCGCAGCCTGCAGCTATGCCTCTACTGCGTCTGCGACGTGCTGATCCACTATGAGGGCGCCTCCTACAGCCAGATAGCAAAGGTGCTGTCCGGCTTTGGCATCACCGACAGCACCTCCATGAA
>CAMTBF010000216.1 GCA_947068385.1 uncultured Lachnospiraceae bacterium | reverse complement strand
TTAACAAATGATATGATATCACATTTCCCTATGCTTGGCAAGAGGGAAATTTACAATTTTTGACCTGGTTTTTGACCTGGCTTTTTGACCTGCCCTCCGCCTTTTTTTGCGCCGGGCTTGACAAGCCGCGGGGAAATGGTACAATTACCTGTAGGTTTGCTACATGCCGGAAAGGATGGATTCATATGCGGATACCCGAACAGAAAGAGCGGCGTTCCCTGGGCCTCAGCGAACAGACTTTTCCTATCATCGAACAGATCACCGCGGGGATGCCCGGCGGTTTCTTCATATATCATGCCGACGGGGACGAGAGGCTGATCTACGCCAATCACGCCCTGATTCAGATATACGGCTGCGAGGACCTGGAGGACTTCCAGGAGCTCACCGGCTACACCTTTCCCGGGATGGTCCACCCGGAGGATCTGGGAGCCGCGGAGCAGGGCATCCAGCAGCAGATATTCGCCTGCGGAAGCGACCTGGACTACATAGAATACCGCATCATCCGGAAGGACGGCTCCGTCCGGTGGATAGAGGACTACGGACATTTCGTCCATACGGATTCCTACGGCGACATCTTCTATGTCTTTGTGGAGGATGCCACGGAAAAGAAGCGCAAGGCCCTGGACGATGCCCGCACCGCACGGCTGGCCCAGGAGCGCATGGAGGCGCTGGAGGCAATGGTCAGGGCCCAGCGGGCTTCCCGTGCCAAGACGATCTTTCTCAACAACATGTCCCACGACATCCGCACCCCCATGAACGCCATCATCGGCTTCACCAATCTGGCCGCCGCCCATCTGGACGACCGGGAGCTGGTGCAGGACTACCTGACCAAAATCGCCGCGTCCTCCAGCCATCTGCTCAGCCTCATCAACGACGTGCTGGACATGAGCCGCATCGAGAGCGGCAAGGTGGCCATCCAGGAGTCGCCCTGCAGCCTGACCCAGGTACTGCAGAACCTCCAGGCCATGATCCAGGCCGACCTGAAGGTCAAGAACCTGCACTTCCGCCTGGATGACAGCGCCCTGCGCCATCCCCATGTGATCTGCGACCAGCTCCGGGTGAACCAGGTGCTGCTGAATGTGCTGGGCAATGCCCTGAAATTCACGCCCACCGGGGGATCCGTCTCCCTCACCGTCACCGAACGGCCCGCGGACGGCCCGGATACCGCCATCTATGAGTTCCGCATCCAGGATACGGGCATCGGCATGGCCCCGGAGTTCATCGAACATATATTCGAGCCCTTTGAGCGGGAGCGCACCTCCACCGTCAGCGGCATCCAGGGCACAGGCCTGGGGATGCCCATCACCAGGAACCTGACCGAGCTGATGAACGGCCGGATCGTGGTGGAGAGCCAGAAGGACTGCGGCAGCACCTTCACCATCACATTCCCTTTCCGGCTCTGCCATGCCCCTGAGGACCAGAGCGGGCCCGATGCCCCCGATGCCCCGCCGCATTTCGGCGGGCGGCGCCTTCTGTTGGCCGAGGACAATGAGCTGAACCAGGAGATCGCCGTGACCATCCTGGAGGACGTGGGCTGCGTTGTGGACGTGGCCGCCAACGGCGCCCAGGCGGTGGAGAAGGTCCGCCAGTCCCTGGCCGCTCCCTATGACCTGATCCTCATGGACATCCAGATGCCCGTCATGGACGGCATCGAGGCCGCCAAGGCCATCCGCGCCATGGACGACCCCCGCCTGGCCAACCTGCCCATCGTAGCCATGACCGCCAATGCCTTTGAGGAGGACCGCCAGGCCGTCCTCTCCGCCGGCATGAACGCCCATCTGGGGAAGCCCATCGATATCGACAAGCTGTTCTCCACCTTGCGGGACATCCTGGGAGATACATAGGCATCCGCCTTCTCCCGGCCCCTCCTCAGCATCCTCTGCACGTCAAAAAATGTCATATGCCGACACATTTTCACAGGACATGGAATAATATATACAAATGGCCCGAAACTGCGCAGGGAGATGGAACAACGCAAGCGTCAGCCGGGCATGTGCAGCGGGGACGTAAAAGCAGCCCCGCGCTTTGAGGAGGAACATATGGGAAATCGTTTGACATGGGATGAACGGTATAATATAGGGGTTGAAATCATCGACAGGGAGCACAAAAAGCTCTTCAGCATTCTCAATAAGCTGTTCGACTTCGGAAACAAGGCGGAGAAAAGCCACTTTGCCTGCCAGGAGGCCATAAAGTACTTCAAGGATCACGCGATCCAGCATTTCTCGGACGAGGAAGCCTACATGGCTTCCATAGACTACCCGGGCCTTAAGGCCCACAGGCGCATCCATAAGGATTTCCGGGAGCGGATGCTCCCTGCGCTTGAAAGCGAGCTGGAGCTGACGGGGTTCTCCGCCACCTCCATCCACCATTTCCTGGGCGTGTGCGCCGGCTGGCTGATTGCGCACACCCTGATCGAGGATCGCATGATCGTAAGCGGCGAGCCTGTCAGGCACTGGGAGAACCTGCTGCCGGAGGAGGAACAAGCCATGATGGGACAGACCATCGCCAGCCTCCTGTACAGCATGTTCCGTCTGGATTCCCAGCTGATCAGCAGCTGTTACGCCGGGGAGAATTTCGGCGACAGCATCTGCTGTCGGCTGGTCTATGCCGACAGGAACAATAAGAGATGGGAATTCTTCCTGCTTTTCGAGGAGCAGCTGATCGGCAGCACCATCGGCAATATCATATCCGCCAGGTCGGAGACCACGGACGCGATGCTGTCCAATGTGGCAAAGTATGCGGCAAAGCAGCTGGTAGAGCGCGTCAGGCGGTATTTCTCGTCGCTGAAGCTCCTGTCGCTGCAGAAGGAGCAGCTCCTGAGCTATGAGCAGTTCTACAGGATGTACGAGAGGCAGAGCCCCCAGTTCAGCTTTCTCTTCGACACAGGCAGAGGGTACTTCGCCTATTGCATGGCCGCTTCCGACATCCCCCTTCCCGAGGACGGCATCTCGGCGGTGACGGAGAACGCCGTCGCTGAGATCCAGAGCCATCTGCGCCTTGACGGCCCCCTGCCCCATCCCTGTCCCGGCAGCGCCGGGGAATCCGATGCGGGCCGCCGGAGGATACTGGTGGTGGACGACTCGGACTTCATGCGCAGGGCCATGCTCGACCTGCTGGGCCAGGACTATGAGGTGCTGACGGCAGATTCCAGCATGTCCGCCATCCGGAGCATCACCCTCGCCCGGCCTGACCTGGTGCTGCTGGATTACGACATGCCTGTCTGCAACGGGAGCCAGATGCTGGAGATGATCCGCTCCGAAAAGGAATTCGCGGACATCCCCGTCATCTTCCTCACCTGCCGGGTGGACAGGGAGAGCGTGGAAAAAGCGATTTCCCTAAAGCCTGAGGGCTATCTGTCCAAATCCCTCTCCGCAGAATCCGTGAAAAGGGAAATCGACCGGTTCTTTGAGAGGAGGGGGACTACATTCAGGAGCGTCTGTCCACCGTAAGCACGATGCATTCCTTCCCCGTCAGCTCCCTGGTGCGCTCATCCGGCTGCCCCAATCCTACGCTGACGCGGAACTTCCCGCCGTCCACGATCCTTTCCCCTTCCTCGTTGACCACGGTAAAGGCATCCTTCCCGATCGTCAGCTCCGCCTCCCCGGTCTCTCCGCCGTTTAGATAGACACGGCTGAACGCGCACAGCTTTCCGTTGGGGGTGGCGCAGCCGGACTCCAGCGCCTCCACATAGGCCTGCACCACCTCTCCCGTGGCCGCTTTGCCCTCATTCCTCAGCCTGACTTTGAGGGTCATGTCCTGGGCCACGTCCCATTCCAGGCAGGCCTCCGCGCCTGCGGCCCACTCCCGGCCGCCGCACGCCGCCGACTCCACCCTCACGTCCCCGTAAGTGAGGCCGTAGCCGAAGGGATACAGGGGCTTGCCCTGGAAATACCGGTATGTACGGCCCTTCATGGAATAGTCCTCGAAGGCCGGCAGCTCCTCCGCGCTGTTGTAGAAGGTCACGGGCAGCTTTCCGGAGGGCGAGACCTGGCCGAACAGCGCTTTCGCCACCGCCAGGCCGCCCCTGGCCCCGGGATACCACACCTGCAGCACCGCGTCCGCATGCTCCTGGGCATACCGCAGATCCATGGCGCTGCCCGTCATGTTCAGCACCACCACAGGCCTGCCCACCTTCACTACCGCTTCCATCAGCTCCCTCTGGGACTGGGGCAGGAGCAGGTCCGCCTTGTCGCCGGAGGCGTAGCTGTTGCCCGTATCTCCTTCCTCTCCCTCCAGGGTCTCGTCAAGGCCCACGCACAGGAGCACCACATCGCTGTTCTTCGCCACGCTCACCGCCTCCGCGATGCGGTCCTGCCTGTGCCCCAGGCCTTCCACCTTGTCCTGGAAGAGATGGCAGCCCTCGGAATAGTACACCCGGGCGTCCGGCAGGGCATCCTGGATTCCCTCCAGGACAGTGATGTACCGGGAAGCGGTTCCGTGGTAATTGCCCATCAGCGCCCTGCGGCTGTCCGCGTTGGGCCCGATGACGCCCACGGCCTTCAGTCCCTCCTTCTTCAGGGGCAGGATGCCGTCGTTCTTCAACAGCACCATGCCCTCCGCAGCGGCACGCTCCGCCAGCTCCAGATGCTCCCTGCACTCGATCCGGTCATATCCCGTCCCGTCGTAGGGCGTCTCGTCGAACAGCCCCAGCAGGAAGCGGGTGGTGTAGAGCCGCTCCGCCGCCCGGGTGATCTCCTCCTCGGTCACCAGCCCGTCCTGGCAGGCCTTCAAAAGATGCAGATAGGTGACGCCGCAGTTCACATCGCAGCCCGCCTTCAGGGCCATGGCCGCAGATTCCTCGGCTGTGTCCGTGATCATATGGTGGGTATGGAAATCCATGATGGCCCAGCAGTCCGACACGTAATGCCCCTGGAACCCCCATTTCTCCCGCAGGATGTCCTGCATCAGGGTCTTGCTGCCGCAGCAGGGCTCCCCGTTGGTCCTGTTGTAGGCCCCCATCACAGCCTCCACCCCGGCTTCCTTCACCAGCTTCTCAAAGGCGGGGAGATAGGTCTCCCACAGATCCTTTTGGGTGACCTTGGCATCGAAGCGATGGCGCTCCCCCTCCGGGCCGGAGTGCACCGCGAAATGCTTCGCGCAGGCCGCGGCATGGAGGTATTCCCCGTCCCCCTGGATGCCCTCCACAAAGGCCTTGCCCAGCTCCCCGGTCAGGTAGGGATCCTCCCCGTAGGTCTCGTGCCCTCTTCCCCACCTGGGATCCCGGAAGATGTTCACATTGGGGGACCAGAAGGTCAGGCCCTTGTAGATGTCCCTGTCCCCCTCTGCCCTGTAGGCGTTGTACTTCGCCCGGCCCTCCTCCGCGATGGCCTCCCCCACCTGCTCCATCAGGGCCGTGTCAAAGGCGGCGGCCATGCCGATGGCCTGGGGGAAGACCGTGGCCACCCCCGCCCTGGCCACGCCGTGGAGCGCCTCGTTCCACCAGTTGTAGGCGGGTATGCCCAGCCTGGGGATGGCCGGAGAGTCGTACCTCAGCTGGGAGGCCTTCTCCTCCAGGGTCATCCTGCCCACCAGCTCCTGGGCGCGCTTCCTTGCTTTTTCTCTGTCTCTCATGTCTGTTCCTCCTAGTATAAAGATATCACTGGGCATGCCTTATTCTCGAGGATGTATATCTGCGCTCTTTCCGAATCATGCTCCACCGGCATCCCTCCTCTGCCTGTCCTATGCGTTCATTCATGGTGGGTTTCAGGCAGGCCGCCCAGACTTCCGCACCCTCCACAGGGGCGGACTCCAGAATTTTGATATGTTTTCATCATAACACAGGGGCTGGGAGATTGCAATCACATGGCACGGAAAATCCGGGGCTTCCGCGGGAAATGAAGACGGGCAAAAACCATCCCGGAGGCTACGTAGGCCGCAACCTCCGGGATGCATTTATGGCTTTTGTCGCTTGACGTTGCACTAAATATCAACATCAGCTTTGCGTTCTTCTCTACCTTTCTGTTCATCGTGGCCTCGCCTCTCAGCAGAGTTCCCATGGGCGTTTCTACAGTGAAGGATGGCCAGCGTTTCTTCAATAGGTGAAAATATATCGCTCCCCTCACTGGCCTCGTAAAGCTCCTTTTTGGAGAATATGACTGAAAGATACCTCTTTCAATAAATATATTATGCATTGCCTTGGAATTTGCCACATTTTGTCAAACCAGATATTCCACAGTGCCTGGAGCCCGGCAGATTTCAAAGCCTTTCCGTAAAAGGAAGCTCGATTTTTTGTATTTGCTGACATACAAAGCATCAAGCAATATCGAAGGGATGTCAGCCACCGGCTGCGCCCAGACCAGCCCGGTAAGCCCTAAGACTGCTTTCAGGATGAAAAGGCGGGAATCATCTTCATTCCCGCCTGCCCAGATTTATGACCAGGGAGGCCGTGGCGGCTCCCATAGCCTGCAATGAATTGGTGAGGACATCGAACAAGCCGAACAGGAAACTCATGGTTGGGGTTTCCGTTGCCATATGTTCATGCTCTGTTTTTCAGGGAGAATAAAATACACAAAAACCTGTAAACAGCCATGTCTACAG
>CAMTBF010000215.1 GCA_947068385.1 uncultured Lachnospiraceae bacterium | reverse complement strand
TCGAGCCAGCCCATCTCGTCGCAGAATTTCCGCTTCATCAGGGTGATGATGACGAAGCCGCCGCCAAAGGTGAACGCGCTGATGTAGAGCATATTCAGGAACAGTTGGAGCAGGATGTTCTTTTTCCTCACGAAGATAGTCCTCCAGTTAAGTTCAATAGGATTCTATTGTCTTGGGTCTACAATAGAATCCAAGAGAGGATTCTATTGTCTAAGATCCATTATACAGTAAATTCCGGAAAATGGAAACTGCTCTTTTGGGATTTTCATATATTGCCCTTGTCATCGCCCTCCTCTTCAACCGCTTCTTCGCCTGTCTGCCGCATCCGCTTTCCCGCAGGCTTTTCCCGGCGCTTTTTGCGCTTCCTCACGGATTTCTCCTGCTGTTCCATCTCCTTTCTCCCAGGCTTCCCACGGCGCTTCCTGGCTTTTCCGATCAGCAGGATCAATAGCGCCGCGGCTGCCGCGCATCCTCCGGCGCAGGCAATCGCCACAAGCTTTCCGTTGTCCTTCTCCACAGCAGCCAGGCGGAAAGCCCTCTCGACATTCGAGGAGGATTCTCCTTCCATGGAGAATTCCAGGTAGCTTCCCACCGTGCTGCTCTCAACCGTCTGGTAGCCGTTCCCTGTCCAAATCTCCACTGTGGTATGCTCCGGATCCTCACAGAGCGCCCGCACCAGGAGCATCCCCTGGTACGCGTCGCCGGACTCCTGGCCGTCCAGCCACACGGAGAGCCTCCTGCCGCCCTCCGGCCCCTGCTCCAGCTTCAGCCTGCTCTCCGGCAGGAACTCTCCCTGCACCAGCACCAGCGGCCTGCCCTCTTCATCTTCCTCTTCGCTGGCCAGGGAAGCGACCCATCTCTCGTACCGTGCCTCCAGCACCTGGTTCCCGGTGACGAAATCCCAGTCAAAATCAGGCCATGTGCCGTAATATCCCTCCTTTTCGGGCACCTGGGGAATCAGGCTCCTGTCGATGGCATCGCCGTAGGCGCATTGGAACGAGGCCAGCTCCCGGCCATCCGCCTGCAGGCTCACCGTGAATTCCGAGAACGCCTCCGGCGCGCCCTCCAGGCGGCAGAACTCCTCATAAGGCAGGGGCGCGGCGCCGCTTTCGTAGCCCACGGAATCCACGCCGGGCACGTTCCCCTGGACATAATAGTTCCCCCAGAGGATTCCCTCTTCCCGGAGCCACCCTGCCACGGAGCCTGCCCTCTCCCCGGAACAGTCAATCGTGGGATAGGCATAGCTGTAGAAGATGTCGCAGCCCCGGCCCGCAATGCCGCCCACATAGGTCTCCCCGGACACAGGGCCCATCGCATAGCAGCTCCTGACGCAGTAGTCCGAGGAACCGGCGATGCCGCCCACGAAGCTCCCGCCCGTGCTCTCCACCGCCCCGTAGGACTCGCAGGAGACCACCGCGCCGAAATCCGCCTTGCCAACGACTCCTCCTACGTAGTCTTTCTTGCCCGTTATGGCGCCCAGGTTGCGGCTCTCCCGCACCACAGCCTTTACGGACTGCTCGATGCGGAAGCTCTCCGCTCCGGTGAGGGTGATGTCGTCCTCCGGGTCGAAGTCGTATTCCGTGGCTATCAGCCCGGTGATGCCGCCCACATTGGTGTCCGCCTCCACTGTCCCCTGGTTGATGCAGAGGGTGATCTTCCCCTGCTGGAAAGAGGTGGTGTCATAGTAGGCCTCCTGGGGCTGCTCCGCCCCCAGGTTCTCCAGGTCGCCGCCTGCGGCCTCGTCCGAGGCGTCCTCCACCGTGATGCCCTCATAGCGGAACAGGTCGTCCCGCAGCTCGTTGATGCAGCGGCGCACCACCTTGGCCTGGGCCAGCAGGGCATCCACATCGGCGGAAGTCCTGTCCCCGCCCTGCTGCAGCACCTCCGCCAGCCGGAGCAGGTCATTCCCCGCCGCGTCCAGCTCCTGGTTCAGGGTCTGCAGGTTGTCCCCAATGCCGCCGCTGCGGTCGCTGGTGGCAGAGGTGATGTTGCCCAGATGGCCGCTCGTGCCCTCGCCGAACCTGCGCAGGGCCGCCATATAGCTCTCTATATCCTTTCCCAGCTTCTCGATATCGGCCTTGTCGATGTCCGGCTTGTCGAAATCGGGGAAGTCAAGATCCGGCTTATCAATGTCCGGTTTGTTGAAATCCGGCCAATCAGGATCTGTTTCGTCAGAGTCGGGCCAGCCTGCATCGCCATCAAAGATATGGCTTCCGTCAGCGCCTCCGCCGGGATTCTGCCCTCCGTCCTCTTCCCCGGCATCTGCCCCGGCTTCTTCGCCCTCTGCCGAATCCTTTGGCCTAACTTCCTGTTCCGCCGCATCCTCCGCTTCTGTCCGTGCAGCCGAAGCCTCCTGCGCCTGTCCTTCAGACGGTACCCCGGCACTTTCCCCGGAGCCCTGTCCTCCGGCTCCCTCCTGACTGGCCGGATTCCCCTCTCCGGATTCCTGCTCTGTCTGCATGCCTCCCGTGTACACCTCTCCGGTGAGGTTGATTCCGGATGCCTCCGTCCCGGATTCCTCTATTCCAGATCCATCCGTCCCTGTTCCTACCGTCCCGGCCTCCGCCTGGTCCCTGTCGGCCTGTGCCTGATCCCTCCACTCCCCATTCAAACGGCTCAAATCATCGCCAATCCCCGTCAGCTCCTGGTTGTAGATGTACCACAGCTCATTAGCCGTCCCGGTGAGGCCTGCGCCCGCCGCGGAAGCGGCGTTGAGATGGCCGCTGATGCTCCTTGACAGCTCCGCCGCCTCCCCGCCATAGCCGCTGATGTCCTCATGGGCCGCCTCCAGCAGGTTGAAGAACACCTCCGTCTCCCTGTCCAGCTCGCCCAGCTTGTCGTTCAGGTACTGGATCTCCAGGAAAGGCTCCAGCTGCCCCGCGATGCCGCCCACGTCCTTCCTGCCCAGCACATGCCCCGTGTTGGTGCAGTTCTGCAGATAGCCCTGGTGGAGCCTGCCCACGATGCCCCCGGTATTGTAGCCCACATGCTGGTAGCCCACCGTGCCGGAATTAGCGCAATAATAGATTTTTCCATCCGAGTAACCGGCAATCCCTCCCGTGTCCGTGTGCACCGCCACATTTTTCGCGCTGTTGATGTCCTCGATTCCCTCCATGGTGATGTCTTCTATGCTATAGCTCACCTCCGTGCTGTGGGTATTGACGCTGCCCTGGTTCTGGCAATTGTTGATCGTCCCCTGGTTGCTGCCGCAGATGCCCCCCGCGCAGTGGTCGCCTGTGACGTAGGCTGCGGATTGGCAGCGGCGGATTTCCCCTGTGGCCCTGTTGGCCCCGGCGATGCCGCCCACATCCTCCGCCCCGGCCACGTTCCCGGAGACGCTGCAGTTCTCGATCCTGCCGTAGTTGATCCCGGCCAGTATCCCCACCTGGCTCTTGCTGCCGCCGGGAGCCACCGTCCCCGACAGGGCAAGGCCCCGCACCACGCCGCCCTCCTGCACATAGCGGAACAGCCCCACAGCGGAGCCGTCGGCAGCAAGCTCCAGACCGGAAACCGTATGCTCCCCGCCATCGAAGATGCCGCCGAAGCTGGGGATGGTCAGGCCGCGGTGCTCCCGCAGGACAATGTCGTTCTCCAGGGTCACATACTTATCCCTGGACCAGGCGTCCACCTGGCAGTCCAGGGCCAGCCGGGCCAAATCCTCCTCCGTGGCTATGGATATCCTCATGTATTCGCTCTCCGGTCTCCGCCCCTCCCCGGCGCTGTCCCCGGAAATCAGCTGTCCGAATGCCGTCGGCTCCGCGGCCCATACCGGCAGCGCTTCCTGTAGGGCCAGGATGCCCGCCAATGCCATCCATGCCATCCGTCTGCTTCTCCTGCTACGCTTCATGATTCGCCGCCTCCTGTTCTCCGTCTTCTTCCGGCTCTCCGCCTCTGCCTTTTCCGCTTCCGTCTAATGTCCACGCAAAGCCGTCCGCTCCTACGCCATCGGGCCCCCGCAGGTCTTCCTCTGCCTCTCCCTCCGGCAGGTCATCCCCGGGCTCCCCGGCATTTCCGTTCTCCACTGCCAGCCTGGGCTGCGCCTCCCCGGTCTCCACCTCATATTCCCGAAGCTGCTCCACATTGTCCTTCGCCCGCACCACAGCCCCCATCTCGCCGTCGATGACACCGGAGAACTCCCCGTCGATCACGCCGTTCACATAGCCCTTGATGTGCCCGGTCATCCGGATCCTGCCGCCCGTGGGCAGGGGCTTGATGGTCTCGCGCTTCAAGGTAAAGGCCGTCTTTTCGATGATGATGTCGCCGATCAGCAGCGTCTGGGGCAGGGCCAGCAGCACCAGCGCGATGGACGTCAATGTCCCCCGGCCCAGGGCAAGCCCGATGGCCGCCACCACCGCGTTGCTGGACACATTGCTGATGATGAAGCCCGCCGCCACCAGCATGGAGCCGCTGGTGACGATCGTGGGGAACGCCTGGTTCAGGGTCTCCACGATGGCCTTTTTGATGGGCATATAGGTCTTCAGCTCCATGTACCGGCTTGTGATTACAATAGCATAGTCAATCGTAGCCCCCATCTGAATGGCGGACACCACCAGATACCCCAGGAAGTACACCACCTCTCCCGTCAGATACGGCAGGGAGAAGTTCATCCAGATGCTCCCCTGGATCGTCACCACCAGCAGCACCGGCAGCCCCGCGGACTGGAAAGTGAACAGCAGGATCGCCATGACGAACAGGGCCGTCAGGATGGTGATGATATTGTTGTCCATGACAAAGGAATCGCTCAGATCCTTGTTGCTGGTGGAATTGCCCACCAGGTAGATTTCCTCATTGTCATAATATTTCGCCGCCACCCCCCGGATCCGCTCCAGGGCGGCGTAGGTCTCCTCCCCCTCCGAGGGCACGGACAGCTCCAGCACGAAGCGGCTGCACCGCTCCCCCAGCAGCTGGTTCTTTGCGATGCTGATCTGGGAGTAGGCGTCCGTCAGCGTCTCCTCCAGGTCGTCCTCCAGCGTGATGTTCCCCCGCTCCTTCTGGTCGTAGATGAAGAGGAACATGTCGATCAGCGGCACCTTGTACTCGTTGATGCCCCCCAGCAGCGCCCCGTAATTGCTGTCGTCCACCGCGTAGGCGGAGTAGAGGAGGTTCGCCACCTCAATGTCCATGTCAATCAGCTCCGCGAACTCCCTGGGGGAGAGCTGGGCCGTCAGCACATAGCCGTCCATGGCCTCGATGTTGGCCAGGCCCATACAGGAATCCACCTCCGGCAGGCGCTCCAGCTCCCGCAGCAGCTGCCCCTCCTTCTCATAGTCGCCGCCTGGCACGATCACCGCCAGCTGGTTCACGGTGCCGAAGCTCCTGTTCACCATCTCCACCGAGAATTTGTTCTCGCTCATGTTCTTGGACTGCAGCGTGTTCACATCGTAGACATAGTCCGCCCGGCCGGAGAGCACCGCCCCGGCGATCACCGCCACCACCAGCAGGGGCGGTACGACGAACCTGGTGAGCACGCAGAACTTCCCCACGGCGGTGATGTTGGGCACGAAGCTTTTATGATGGGAATGGTCTATGGCCTTGGCAAAGGTCAGCAGCAGCCCGGGCATCAGGAAGAACACGGAGATCAGGCTCAGCACGATGGCCTTTGCCAGCACGATGCCCATGTCATAGCCGATCCTAAACTGCATGAACATCATGGCCACCATGCCGGACACCGTGGTCAGGGAGCTGGAGGAGATCTCCGGGATGGCCTTGCTCAGGGCCACAATCACGGCCTCCCTGGCCTCCTTGTCCTCGTGCTCCTCCATGAACCGGTGGCAGAGGATGATGGCATAGTCCACGGCCAGCGCCAGCTGCAGCACCACGGCGATGGAATCCGTCACGAAGCTGATGGTGCCGAACCAGTAGTTGGTCCCCTTGTTCAGGATGGCCGCCACGATGAATGTCATCAGGAACACGGGGATCTCCGCATAGGTGGTGGAGGTGAACAGCAGCACCGCCACGATGACCACCCCTGCCAGCAGCAAAATGACGATCATGTCATTGCTTAAATCCGCCGCGTCCCGCTCCTCCTGGCCGATGTCCGAGGAATAGTACACATCGTACCCGGACAGGGCCTCCAGCACGCTGTCCAGATGCTCCTGCGCCGTCTCGTCTCCCGCCTCCCCGTCAAAGGTCACCTTGAACAGGGCCTCCATGTCGTGGTAGTACTCTTCCGTGTCCTCGAAGTCCAGCATCGCCACCCCGTCCATCTCCCGGAGCTCTTCCGAGAGCCGCTCGGCCTCCTCATAGGTCACATTGCAGACCATGATGCGGGCGGTGCCGTATGTAAGGAACTGCTCATCCATCAGGTCCAGCCCCTGGCGGGTCTCCGTAATGTCCGGCAGATAGGAGGTCAGGTCGTTGTTGACCTTCACCTTATCCATGGAGAGCACGCTGTACAGGATCAACAGGATGAAGACCAGGTAGAAGCCCTTCCTCTTATCCACGATGAGGGTGGCCAGCTTCATCATAAAGGAATTGTCCTTCTTCTCTTTTTCCAGTTCCGCTATCCTCTCTGGCCCCAGCCATTTGTCTGCATGGCGCCGG